>JBBFLF010000002.1 GCA_037481655.1 Desulfobaccales bacterium
CCTGCCCCCTCCCCAAACCCCTCCCCCAACCCCATATAGGGGGGTGGGGAGGGGAGTCTGAGGGGAGGGCGGGGGGCCAATGGTCCCCCGGCCCTCCCCTCAGCCAAACCGCTCACAAAGGGGCCAGGGCCTCCAGGTGGTGCACCCGGGGGGCTTTTCCGGCCACCAGAAGGCGGTCACCGGGCCGGAGGATCTCCTTTCCCGAGGGCGCCGGCAGTCGTTGGCCGTCCCGTTCCAGGGCCACCACCGTCACCCCGTAGGTCTCCCGGAAGTGCACTTCCGCCAGGCTCTTGCCCGCCAGGGGGGAGTCCAGAGCCAGGGGGATCTCCGCCAGCCGGAAATGATCCTCGTCGGCGGGCTCGGGGGTGATGCCCTGCCCGGCCAGCAAGGCGGCGGCCTGGGCCAGGCCCGGGGGTTCCCCCAGGAGCACCAGGCGATCCCCGGCGGCCAGGCGGAGATCCGGGTCCGGATCCCGGAAGGTCAAACCGGCCCGGCTCACCGCCACAATGGTCACCCCCAGCTCCCGCCGGAGGGGGAGATCGGCGATGGTGCGGCCGCACAGGGAAGAGTACGCCTCCAGACGGAAGATGCCCAAGGTGCCGGGCCATTCCCGGATCTCCCCCAGGACGTGGGCGGCGGCGGTGAGGGAGTCCGCTGCCTGCTCCGCGGCGTCGGCAAAGGGCCTCAGCACCAGCTGAGCGCCGGCCTCCTGAAAGGTCCGGGCCTCTTCCTCGGTGCGGGCGGTGAGCACCACCCAGCCAGAGTAGCCCCGGGCCTTCAGGCCGTGCAGTAACCGCAGGTTCAGATCCGGGTCCCGGACCGTGCTTACCACCAACCGGGCTTCCCCCAGGGGCAGGTGCTCCAGGAGGTCCGGATCGCCCACATCGCCGTAAAACACCGCCATTCCCTGCTGCCGCCAGGTCGCCAGCACCTCGGGGTCGAAGTCCACCCCCAGAAGCCGGTGCTGGGTGAGCAGCCGCCGGGCGATGCCGGAGCCGAAATTCCCCAACCCCACCAAAATGATCTCCGCCCCGGCCTTTTCCTCCGGGCCGGCGTAGGCGGCCTCCTGGAAGGGCACCCGGCGCTCGAAGGGGCTGAGCCAGGGGGCCAGGCGCTCATAGAGCGGTCCGGAATAGAGGATCATGTAGGTGGAAACCCCGATGGTCACCAGGCCCACCAAGGTGATGAGGCCCATGGTTTCCCGGGTGACGTGGCCCAGGCTGACGCCCAAAGCGCCCAGAAGCAGAGAGAATTCGCTGATCTGGGCCACGGTCAGGCCGGCCAGGAAGCCGGTGCGCTTGCGATAGCCCATATACCCCATGATGGCCAGGACGATGAGGGGATTGCCGATGAGCACAAAGAGGGAGAAGACCGCGGCCTTGCCGGCCTGGGCCCCCAGGAGCGACAGATCCAGCCGGGCCCCCAGATCAATGAAAAAGAACACCAGCAGAAAGTCCCGCAGGCTCACCAGCCGGGTGCTCAGGGCCTCCCGATAAGGGGTGGAGGCCAACGACACCCCGCCCAGGAAAGCCCCCACTTCTTTGCTGAAGCCCAAAAGGTCTCCCAGGCTGGCCAAGAAGACGGCCCAGGTCACCGCGAAGAGGACCAGGAGCTCCTGGGTGCGGGAGAGATAGTGCAACAGCGGCGGCAGGACATAGCGCATCACCAGGGCGATGCCGGCCACAAAGGCGGCACCGGTGGCCAGAACCTGGCCGAGGCGGGCCAGGAGGGCCCAGCCCGCGGCGCCGCTGCCCCCCAAAGCGCTGAGCCCGATCATCACCAGCACCACCACGATGTCCTGGACGATGAGAAAGCCGATGGCGATGCGGCCGTGGAGGGCGTCGATCTCCCGCTTGTCGGAGAGCAGCTTGACAATGATGATGGTGCTGGAGAAGGTGAGGGCCACGGCCACATACAGGGCTTCGAGGGCGGCCAGACCCAGCGCCAGGGCGATGAAGAAGCCGAAGACGGAGGTGAACAGCACCTGGCCCAGTCCGGTGGCCAGAGAGACCTTGCCCATGGTGCGAATGAGGTGCAGGTCCAGCTTAAGGCCCACGACAAAGAGCAACAGCGCAATGCCGATATGGGCCAGGAGCTCGATCTGGGCATGGCTGGCGATGAGGCCCAGGGCGGCAGGTCCCACCAGCAGGCCCGCGGCCAAAAGGGAGACGATGAGGGGTTGCCTGAGCCCCAGACCCAGAACCCCCACGGCCGCGGCCACCAGCAGGATGGCGGTGATTTCATGAAAAATGGACGCAAAAACCATACAATGGAGCTTACGCCATAAGGACTCCCCGGGGCAAGAAACAAGCTACCAGGCCCCCCTTGCGGCGGTGAGGTGAGGATGAAATTCCTGCCGTCCCAGTTAATGTATTTTCTCCAGAGCCGGGAGGCCACCCAAAAGGTCCGCAGCCTCCTGAAGTTCATCGCCTTTTTGTCTGTCCTGGTGGTGATCTACAGTATCCTCTTCCACTTTCTCATGGAGTATGAAGGGCGGGAGTATTCCTGGGTCACCGGGTTTTACTGGGTCCTGGTGGTCATGTCCACCCTGGGCTTCGGGGACATCACCTTCACCTCGGATCTGGGCCGCATCTTCTCCATCATTGTGCTGCTGTCGGGGATCATCTTCCTCTTGGTGATGCTGCCGTTCACCTTCATCACCTTTTTCTATGCCCCCTGGCTGGAGGCCCAGTCCAAGCTCCGGGTGCCCCGGGAGCTGCCGGAGGACGTCCAGGGGCATGTCATCTTCACCAGCTTCGACCCTCTCACCATCAGCCTGGTGGAGCGCCTGCGCCATTACCAGCGGCCGTACGTCATCCTCACCCCCGATATCCAGCAGGCTTTGGAGCTCATCGATCAAGGCTACCAGGTGGTGGGCGGGGAGCTGGATGACCCGGAGGTTTATCGACGCCTCAGGGTGGCCAAAGCCGCCATGGTGGTGGCCAACAATGACGACATGAAAAACACCAACATCACCTTCACCGTGCGGGAGGTGTCGCCTGGCGTCCCCATTGTTACCAACGCCGATCTGGAAGAGTCCATCGACATCCTGCAGCTGGCAGGGAGCACCCATGTCTTTCAGTTTATGAAGATGCTGGGCCAGGCTTTGGCCCGGAGGGCCCTGGGAGTGAGCCCCCGGGCCAATGTCATCGGCCGCTTCGACCGCCTGCTCATCGCCGAGGCCGCCGCCCGGCTGACCCCGTGGGTGGGGCAGACCCTGGCGGAGAGCGGCATCCGCCCCACCACCGGGGTCAATGTGGTGGGTCTGTGGGAGCGGGGCCGCTTTGAGTCCCCCCGCCCCGAGAGCGTCATCACTCCCACCTCAGTCCTGGTGCTGGCCGGCACCGAGGAGCAATTGGCCCACTACGACGACTTCATGGCGGGGGTGGGGGAGGTGAGCGGGCCCATCCTGATCCTGGGGGGCGGCCGGGTGGGTCGGGCCGCGGCGGCGGCCCTGGAGGAGCGGGGCCTGGATTTTCGCATTGTGGAAAACAACCCGGAGTTCATTGAGAAAGACGAGCGTTACATCTTTGGCAGCGCCGCTGACCTGGACACCCTCATCAGGGCGGGGATCCAGAAGACCCCTTCCATCTTCATCACCACCCACACGGATGACCTCAACATCTACCTCACCATTTACTGTCGGCGGCTGAGGCCGGAGGTGCAGATCATCAGCCGGGCCACCCTGGACCGCAACATCAGCATCCTCTACACCGCCGGGGCCAACCTGGTGATGTCCGCCGCTTCCCTGGCGGCCAACACCATCTTCAACCTCCTCATCAGCGAGAAGGTGCTCATGGTGAGTGAGGGCCTGAATATCTTCCGGGTCCGGACCCATCCCCTGCTGGCGGGACGCACGATCCGGGAGAGCCGCATCCGGGAGGACACTGGCTGCACCATCATCGCCCTAAAAACGGACGACACCCTGGAACTCAACCCCGACCCGGACCGGCATCTCCGGATGCGGGACGAGCTCATCCTCATCGGCACCGCCGAGGCGGAAAAGCTGTTCATCACCCGCTATCCGGAGCGGGCCTGAGACGCCCTGGAAACGCGTGTTCTCCGGGAGAGGGGGCCAGGGAGCGGTGCCCCCTGCCCCCTCTCCCGGGCCCTCACCCCCAACCCCTTTAAGGGTGCTGGGAGGGGAGTCTGAGGGGAGGGCGGAGAGCCACTGCTCCCCCGGCCGTCCCCTGAGCTGCCTTAAGAATAAGAGGTCGCAATGATCAATCATCCCCGGGTAGTACGGCTCGAGGATTATGAGCCATTGATCGGAGCCGAGGCGGTGGACCGCATCCTCGCCAAGGCAAAGAGGCTTCAGGACCTGCACGTGGTCAATGTCAATTCCACCTATTACGGCGGCGGGGTGGCGGAGCTTTTAGGCTCCATGACCATCCTCATGAACCAGGTGGGGATCAAGACCGGCTGGCGGGTCATCCAGGGCTCGCCTGACTTTTTCAGCATCACCAAGAAGATGCATAACGCCCTCCAAGGCGGGGAGATCAACCTCACGGAGCGGAAAAAGCAGATTTACGAGGAGGTGGTCTACGAGAATGCCCTGCGCAACCACCTGGAGCATGACGTGGTCATCATCCACGATCCCCAGCCCCTGCCCTTCATCCGCCACTACCGCAAGCGGGGCCCCTGGATCTGGCGCTGTCATGTGGACATGAGCGCCCCGCACCCGGGTCTGTGGGAGTACCTGACCCCCTTCGTGGAGAAATACGACGCAGTGATCTTCAGCATCCCGGAGTATGCCCAGAAGCTTACCACCCCGCAGCTCTTTTTCATGCCCGCCATCGACCCCTTCTCCATCAAGAACCAGCCCCTCCCGGAAGAGGAGATCCAGGAGCGCCTGGACCATTACCGTATCCCCACGGACCTGCCGCTGGTGGTGCAGGTGTCCCGCTTCGATCACTGGAAGGACCCTAAAGGCGTGGTGGAGGCCTTCCGCCTCGCCCGCCGGGAGGTGGACTGCACTCTGGTATTATTGGGCAATGTGGCCACCGACGACCCGGAGGGCCCGGAGATTTACGAATCGCTCCTGGAGAGCCAGGAGGAGCGCATCATCATCCTGTCGGTGCAGGACACCGCCCTGGTGAACGCCTTGCAGCGCCGGGCGGCGGTGGTGCTGCAGAAATCCTTGCGGGAGGGCTTCGGCCTCACCGTGGCCGAGGCCATGTGGAAGGGCACGCCGGTCATCGGCGGCAAGGTGGGGGGCATCCGCTACCAGATCGAGGACGGGGTCAACGGCTTTTTGGTGAATACCGTGGAGGAGGCGGCGGCCCGCATCGTGCAGCTCCTCAAAGACCCGGAGCTCCGCCGTCGCCTGGGGGAGGCCGGCCGGGAGACGGTGCGGCAGAAGTTTCTCCTGAGCCGCAAACTGGAGCAGTATCTGGACCTTTTCGCCGCCTTTGAGGCCAATTTCACCCTGAAACCCTTGCCGCCTATGACGTGGTAAGCGGATGGGCAGCGGCAAAGCGGCCCGGGGCAAGAGGGAGGGGCCTCCTAGAGAGGGGAAAACTTCAGGCCGACAAGGGGAAATACCCGGCAGCCTTAGATGTGCTAAGGCGAACGGGCGAAGGGGCCAGGGAGCGGTGCCCCCTGCCCCCTCTCCCGGGCCCTCACCCCCAACCACATATGGGGGGGTGGGGAGGGGAGCTCGAGGGGAGGGCGGGGGGTCGGTGGTCCCCCGGCCCTCCCCTCAAGAATCTCACTTCTGGGCGCTTTGGGCCACCACCGTGAGGGCCTGGGAGAGGGCCTGGGGGAGTTTCTCCTTCAAGGGGCCGCCCGCCTGGGCCATGTCCCGGCGGCCGCCGCCGCTCCCGCCCACCACCGGCGCCAGCTCCCGGATGAGGTCCCCGGCGCTGAAGCGGGCGGTCAGGTCCTGGGAGACCAGGGCGATGAGGAGAGCCTTGTCGTCGGCCCGGCTCCCCAGGACCACAATACCGCTCTTCAGGCGCTGCAGCAGGTTGGCCGCAGTCTCCCGGAGGCTCTTGGGGTCCGGGGCCTCCACCTCCAGGGCCAGGACGGGGACGCCGTTCACCTGCTGCACCTGGGCCAGGAGATCCCCGGCCTGGGCGGCGGCCAACTTGCTCTTCAGGGTCTCGGCCTGCTTCTCCAGCTCCCGCACCCGCTGCAGGAGCTTCTCCAGCCGCCCTAAAAGCTCCGTTTTGCCGGCCTTAAGGAGCGAGGCGGCCTTCAGGAGCTCGTCCTCCTCCTCCTGCACCAGGCGCACCGCCTCGGGCCCACAGACCGCCTCGATGCGGCGGATGCCGGCGGCGATCCCCCCTTCGCTGACGATTTTGATGAGGCCGATGTCGCCGGTGCGCTGCACGTGAGTGCCGCCGCAGAGTTCCCGGCTGACCTCGGGGATGGCCACCAGGCGCACCCTATCGCCGTATTTCTCCTCAAAGAGGGCCATGGCGCCCAGGGCCAGGGCCTCATCCATGCTCAGCAGGGCCACCTCCACCGGCCGGTTCTCCACCACCGCCCGGTTGAGGTCCAGCTCCAGGAGCTTCAGGGTCTCCCGGTCGATGGGCGCGAAGTGGGTGAAGTCAAAGCGCAGGCGCTCCGGGGTGACCAGCGACCCCGACTGCTTCACATGCGGCCCCAGGTGCTTCTGGAGCAGGGCCTGTAAGATATGGGTGGCGGTGTGGTGCCGGGCGGTGGCCAGGCGGCGCTCCCGGTCCACCGCCAGATGGGCCCGGTCGTTGACCCGGACCACCCCTTCTTTGACCACGCCCTGGTGCACGATGAGGTCGTTGGGCAGCTTCTGGGTGTTGGTCACCTCAATCCTGAAGCCTTCGCCGGTGATCCAACCGGTGTCCCCCACCTGGCCGCCGGCCTCGCCATAGAAGGGGGTGGCGGTGGTCACCACCTCCACCTCCTCGCCGGCCACGGCCTGATCCCCCGCGGTTTCGTGGCGGATGAGGGCCAAAATCGTGCTTTCCGCCTCCAGGGTTTCATAGCCCAGAAAGTGGGTGGGGGGCCAGGTGGCCAGCTCCTGGTAGACCTCCGGGACCTCTCCCTCACCGCCCCGCCAGGCGGCCCGGGAGGCCTCCCGCTGGCGCTGCATATGGGCCTCGAAGCCCTCCAGGTCCAGTTTGAGGCCGCTTTCCCGTAAGGCGTCCTGCACCAGGTCCAGAGGAAAGCCGTAGGTGTCATAGAGGCGGAAGGCCACCTCGCCGGGGAGGGTGTCCCGGCCGGCGGCGGTGAGTCCGGCCAGCTCTTCGGAGAGGAGTTTCAGGCCGTGGTCCAAAGTGACGGCGAAGCGCTCCTCTTCGCCGGTTACCACCTGTTGCATGAGGCTGCGAGCCTGAAGGAGCTCCGGGTAGACCTCGCCCATGAGCTCCACCACACTGGCCACCACCTGGGGGAAGAAGGGGGTCCTGAGGCCCAAAAGGCGCCCGAAGCGCAGGGCCCGGCGCATGATGCGCCGCAGCACATAGCCCCGGCCTTCG
Organism: Desulfobaccales bacterium; assembly: GCA_037481655.1. Taxonomy (NCBI): domain Bacteria; kingdom Pseudomonadati; phylum Thermodesulfobacteriota; class Desulfobaccia; order Desulfobaccales; species Desulfobaccales bacterium. The sequence continues at coordinate 7,461 of JBBFLF010000002.1, forward strand.
TTGCTGGGGAGCACCCCGTCGGCGATGAGAAAGGCGGTGGCCCGGGCGTGGTCCGCCAGGACCCGGAAGGCCACGTTCTTCTGGCGGTCGGCTCCCCCGTAGGCCAGGCCCGCCAGGTCCTCCACCCGAGCGATGATGGGGCGCAAGAGGTCGGTGTCGAAATTGCTCCTCACCCCCTGGACCACGGCGCACAGGCGCTCCAGGCCCATGCCGGTGTCGATGCTGGGCTTGGGCAGAGGGGTGAGCTCGCCCTTGGCGCTGCGGTTGAACTGCATGAAGACCAGGTTCCAGATCTCCAGGTAGCGGTCGCACTCGCAGCGGCCGATGCCGCAGTCGGGGCCGCAGGCCATGGCCTCGCCCTGGTCGATGACGATCTCGGAGCAGGGCCCGCAGGGGCCGGTGTCGCCCATGGCCCAGAAGTTGTCCTTCTCCCCCAGCCGCACGATGCGCTCCGGCGGGAGGCCGGCGATTTTCTGCCACAGCTCCGCGGCCTCATCGTCGTCATAAAAGACGGTGGCCCAGAGGCGGTCCTTGGGGAGGCCGTACTTCTCCGTCAAGAGCTCCCAGGCCATCTCGATGGCGCCGGCCTTGAAGTAGTCGCCGAAGGAGAAGTTGCCCAGCATCTCAAAGAAGGTGTGGTGCCGGGCGGTATAGCCCACATTTTCCAGGTCGTTGTGCTTGCCGCCGGCCCGCACGCACTTCTGGGAGCTAGCGGCCCGGGTGTAGGGGCGCTGCTCCTCGCCCAGGAAGCAGCGCTTGAACTGCACCATGCCGGCGTTGGTGAAGAGCAGGGTGGGATCCCCGTGGGGCACCAGGGAAGAGCTGGGCACGATGGTGTGCCCCTTGGCGGCGAAGTAGTCGAGGAAGGTGCGGCGCACGTCCCGGCTGTTCATGGGGCCTCCTGCTCCAGGGGGAGCGGCGCCGCCGGCGGCGGGGAGGCCACCGGCGCCAGGCCGTGCAGGGCCCTCATCTGCCGCTCCAGCTCGGCGGTAAACTCGGGGTGTTCCTTAAGATAGGCCTTGGCCTTTTCCCGGCCCTGGGCCAAACGGTCGTTATTGTAGCTGTACCAGGCGCCGCTTTTGGCAATGAGGCCGGCATCCACCGCCATGTCCAAAATCTCCCCCTCCCGGGAGAGGCCCTGGCCGAAGAGGATGTCGAACTCCGCCTCCCTAAAGGGCGGGGCCAGCTTGTTTTTCACCACCTTCACCCGGGTGCGGTAGCCGATGGTCTCGTCCCCCTCCTTGATGGCGCCCAGGCGGCGGATGTCCAGACGCAGGGAGGCGTAGAACTTGAGGGCGTTGCCGCCGGTGGTGGTCTCCGGGTTGCCGAAGAGCACCCCGATCTTCTGGCGGATCTGGTTGATGAAGATCATGGTGGTCTGGGTCTTGCTGATGGCCGCGGTGAGCTTGCGCAGGGCCTGGCTCATGAGCCGGGCCTGGGAGCCCATCTGGGCGTCCCCCATGTCGCCCTCCAGCTCGCTTCGGGGCACCAGGGCGGCCACCGAGTCCACCACCACCACGTCCACGGCGTTGGAACGCACCAGGATCTCGGCGATCTCCAGGGCCTGCTCGCCGGAGTCGGGCTGGGAGATGAGGAGGTCCTCGGTCTTGACCCCCAGCTTGCGGGCATACTGCACATCCAGGGCGTGTTCGGCGTCGATGAAGGCGGCCACGCCCCCCAGCCGCTGGGCCTCGGCGATGGCGTGCAGGGCCAGGGTGGTCTTGCCGGAGGATTCCGGCCCGAAGATCTCGATCACCCGGCCCCGGGGGAAGCCGCCGATCCCCAGGGCCAGATCCAGGCCCAGGGAGCCGGAGGGGATCACCGGCACCTCGATCTTCTCGTCTTCACCCAGGCGCATGATGGCGCCCTTGCCGTAATGCTTTTCGATCTGACCCAGGGCCTGGGCCAGGGCCTTGGCTTTGTCCGCAGTGTCGCTGGTCATGGTGTCCTCAAGTGAAATGCGGTTTTTTTAATTTTTCTTCCCCTCGGGCTTAATGCTTCGCTTCCCGGGGTTATGGCTGCCTGGGGGCCTCCGGGGCGGCCTCCAGGCATTGATCCACCAAGCTCATAACGGCCTGGATTTCCCGGCGGGAGCGCAAAAAGTCCAGAAGACAGTGCAGGAGCCAGGCTTCGTTTTCCAGCTCGGTGCATCTGAGCCGGCCGGAGGTCCGTCCGGGCTGTGCCGGCGGTGGCGCCGTCATGCCCCGCCTCCCAAAGGGATCACCCTCAGGGGCAGATATGTGGCCCCCTGGGGGGAGAGCTTGCTGCGATAGAGGACAATCTCCCGCACCTCGAAGGGCTCGCTCTCAAAGGGCGGCAGGCCCGCCAGGCAGCGCACCAGGCCGTCCCGGCCCCTGGAGCTCTTCACCCGGCCCACGGTGAGGTGCGGCGCAAAGGGCCGGTCCTCCCGGGGGAAGCCCAGGCCCTCAAAGGCCGCCTCCAGTTGCCGCTGCAGAGCCGCAAGCGGCCCCAGTTCGCCGGTCACCCCCACCCAGACCACCCGGGGGCTTCTGGGGCTGGGAAAGGCCCCGGCCCCGGCCAGCTGCAGGCGGAAAGGGGGCTGGGAGCGGGCGATGGGCAGGGCGGCCCGGGTGATCTCCTCCACCTGGACTTCGCTCACCTCCCCGAAGAATTTCAGGGTGAGGTGCACATTGCCCACCGGCACCCAGCGCACTTCGGCGTCGCACTTTTTCAGCTCCGCCATCACCCGCTCCATGAGGGGCCGAAGACCGCAGGGCAGGTCGATGGCGAGAAAGGCCCGGATCATGGGGCGAGCTCCTCCACGAGCCAGGTGAGGGCGGCCTCGGCGGTCTGCGCCTTGATCTGTTCCCGGCCGCCCTGAAAGGCAAACCGCCGGGCCTCCACCCTTTTGGGCCCCGCCACGGCGATGAACACCGTGCCCACGGGTTTTTGGGGGGTGCCGCCGGTGGGCCCGGCAATGCCGGTGACCGCCACGCTCACCTGGGCGTGAAAGCGCTCCCGCACGCCGGTGGCCATGGCGGTGGCAGTCTCGGCGCTCACCGCGCCGTGGGTTGCCAGGGTGGCCTCCGGCACGCGGAGAAGCTCCGCCTTGGCCTGGTTGCTGTAGGTCACCACCCCGCCCAGAAAGTAGTCCGAGGCGCCGGGCACGTTGGTGATGCGGTGGCAGATGAGGCCGCCGGAGCAGGACTCCGCCACCGCCAGGGTCAGGCCCCGGGTCCTGAGCAGTTGCCCCAGCCTTTCTTCGAGCTGCTCGGTCATCGCCATCGTTGTCTCAGGCGGCGGTGTAACTTACCTTCTCTCTCCGCAAACCCGGTCCGCAGGTCTTTCCGCCAGGGAACCGAGGCCGGCATCACCCGTTTCCATATCCCCCCAGCCACAGCAGCAGCCACGCCGCCAGACCGGCCAGGGCGCCCGCGGCCAGGTCGTCCGCCATCACCCCGAAGCTCCCGGGGAGGTGTTCCAGTGCCTTCAGGGGCCAGGGCTTGAGGATGTCCAGGAGCCGAAAGAGGAGAAAGCCCAGGAGGCCCGCGGGCCAGGAAGGCGCCAGCCACGCCAGGGCCAGAAGCTGGCCGGCGGCTTCATCGATGACGACGGCGGGGTGGTCACGGCGCCCCAGGGCTTCGGCGGCGCTGCCTGCGGACATGAGCCCGGCCAGGGTCAGCCCCAGCACGAGGAGGCTGTAAACCACCAGCCCGCGCGGGCGGAGCAGCCACCACAGGGGCAACACCGCCAGGGAGCCCCAGGTGCCGGGAGCCAGAGGCAGGCGGCCCACCCCGCCCAGGGTGGCCAGCGCCACGGTGAGAGCTGCTGTGGTCAGGAGGAGCTCCGCGCCTGATATTCCTTAACAGCTTAGAATTACCTGTCTTTAGGGGAATTGTCAACTGTCGGGCCACCGGCTGGGGCAAAACACAAAGGAACTGTACGGGTCAGTCAGCCGGACGGCGGCTCTGCCGGCTCTCCCGCAGCCCGGCGCTCATCGGCACCGCCAGGGTGAGGACTCCCAGGGCCACCACCCCTGGCCAGGCCGCCCGGGTGTAACAGAGGCCGCTTAAGGTGATGCCCCCGGCCCCGCCCAGGTAGTAAAGGAGCACGTAAAGGGAGTTGGCCCGCCCCCGGCTGGCCGCCAGCTTGCGGTTGAGGGCGCCGGCGGCGGCGGCGTGCAGGGCGAAAAAGCCGGTGCACAGCAGGAGCAGGGCCGCCACAATGGCTGGCCGGGCCGGGAGGAGGGTGAGGAGCAGGGCTGCGGCCATCAGCACACTTCCGCCGGCCATGGCCGGGCCGTTCCCCAGGCGGTCGCTCAGGCGCCCGGCCGTGGGGGCCACCACGATGCCGGTGAGGTAGGTGAGATACATCAGGGTGATGGCCTGGGTAGAAGAGAAAAAGGGCGGCCCGGCCAGATAAAAGGGGAGGTAATTGAACACCGCGGCAAAAACCGACATGCCCGTGAGGGCGCACACATAGGGGGGCCGGAGGTCCCCCCGGGCCAAAAGGGCAAGATAGCCTTCACCTCCTTCTGGCGGGCGTTCCCCGGCTTCCTCTCCCGGCAGCCAGAAGACCGCGGCCAGGGTGGCGGCGGCCACCAGCCCCGCGGCGCTGACCAGGGCCCAGCGCCAATGCAGAGGCGGGTGCAGCCAGCCCCCCAAGAGGCGTCCTCCCAGCCCGCCCGCCACCGTGGCCGCCACATAAGACCCCATGACCACGTTGAGGCGTTCCGGAGGCAGGGTGGTGGAGAGATAGGCGGCCAGGCAACTGGAAAGGGCGGGCAGGAACAGGCCCTGCACCAGCCGGGCGGCCACCAGCAGGGGGAAAGAGTGGGTCATCGCGCCCCAAAGCCCGGCCCCGGCCACCATGGCACCCCCCAGGGCCAGGAGCGTTTTGATGCCCGAGCGGTCCGCCAGCCAGCCGAAGGGAAGGTTGGCCGCCGCCAGCCCGGCGATTACCGCCGACACCGTCAGGGAGGCCAGGGTGGGGCTGACCCCGAACTCGGCCTGGAGGACCGGCAAGACCGGCTGGGTGATATAGATGTTGCTGAAGGCGGCCGCCACCAGGGCAAAGACCACCAGTTGCAGGCGCCGAGGACTGAGGGAAGCCATGTGGGGAATTATAACCCGGCCCGGCCGTCGGGGGGCTGGTTTCCTGCCGGTGCCGAGACCGCCCCAGGTCCCGGCGGCCCGTCCGGGAGCCCCGGGAGGGAGGTTGCGAAGCTTTTTCAGCCCTCCCTTCCCCTGCCCAGATACTCCCGCAACCAGGGGCCGCCCCGGTCCCGGAGAAGGGCGGCGACCTCTGCAAACCCGGCCGCCAGCAGCCGGTGAATCTGTTCCCAGGTCGCCTCCCGGCCTGTGTCAGGGGCTCCAGGCGGGACCACCCGGGCCAGGATGGCCTCAGGGGCAGTCTGCCAGGTCTTCAGGGCCAACAGAAGCGCCCTCAGATCCGCCCCGGTCACCCGGCCCCGGAAGACCTCCGGATCGGCCAGGGCGTCCCGGAGATAGTGGCCGGCGTCATCCATATCCACCCGGTGCAGGGCCGCCCGCCTCAGCAGGCAAGGGTAACAGTAACCGCAAGAGCCGCGGCCCAGCCTTCGCCAGCGGCTCGCCACCGGCCGGGCGCAGGAGACGCTGAGAGGCGCCAGGCGGTCGAGCAGATCCGGGTTCCGGCAGCGGGCCAGCACTTCGCCTTTGGTGAGCCAGGCGTACGGATTGACCAGGGGATGCTCCAGCCCCATAGCTTGCCAGAGGCTTGCCAGACCCTGAAGGAAGCGGGGATGGGCGGTGCGGGTGCTGTAAGCGCCCAGGCGGTTCAAGGTCAGGGGGGGATTGAGGGCGATCCAGCCGTTTTCCGGCACCACCACCGGCACCTCCGGCCCGAAACCTGCTGCCGCGGTCAGCCCCAGGGTGAGGTAAAGGAAGGAGCGGCTGCGCAGGGTCAGCTCCAGAGCCTCGGGGCATTGCAGGCGCACGGCCAGATGCTGCACATGGTCCGGCCCGAAATGCTCCGCCAGGGCGGTGGCCAGGGCCTGCTGCACCTGGGCCAGCTGGCCGTAGTCATAGTGGCTCACCAAAAGGAGCCGCTGGCCGTCTCTTAGGAGGTCGATGGCCCCGGCCAGGGAGTCCAGGCCGCCGGAGAAGAGCACCACTGCCTCGGCCACGAAGGAAGACTCCCGGCTCCCGGATACCGGCAGGGCCAACTCCGCTTCCCGGAACTCCAGGCGCCAGCGGTCTCCGGTGAGGAACTGGAGGAGCTCTTCCAGGGGGCGGCGCAGGCCGGCCCAGGCGGCGGAGGCCGGGAGCATCAAGGTGATGTCCCGGGTCCAGGCATCCGGCGTGACGGAGCGGGGGAGGATTTTGTCCGCCGCCCAGACTGCCACGGCGGTGAGCAGGGCGGACCCCACTGCTTCCCCGGCGGTTCCCGCGGGGCGAGGCAAGGACCACAGGTTATGGTGCAGGGGCAGACCTGCCTCGCATCCCTGCTCCTCCAAATCCAGGATCAGGTCCGCCTTCCCGGGAGGCCGCCCCCGTTCCCCCGGAGCCCTAAAATAGATCCGGGTCACCGCGCTTTTAGGCCCTCCAGCAGCCGGGTGATCCACAGCCAGCCGGCCAGCTTGCGCCAGGCGCCCGTCGGCGGCGGCTCGGAGGCGGTGAGCCTCTGCCACAGGACGCGCCTTAGTCCCTCCCAGCCCTGCTCCAGACGGGCACTGTCCGGGGCCATGCTCTCCAGGGTCTCCCCCAAATCGAGATATAAGCGTACCGCCACCGCCTGGGCGAGAAAATCCCGCACCACCTCAGTGGCTGCCGTGGTGGAGCGAGTTAAGTGGGTGTGGAGGACGGTGATCAAGGCGCTGCGGCAGACGGCGCTCTCCAGGCTGCCCTTCTCCGGCAGCCAGGTCTCGGCCAGGGCCTGAGCCCGGGCCAGGACCGCCAGGGGAGATGGGGCCTCAGCCGCGGGCTGGCCGCGCCGCTCCTCCCAGAAAGCGCCCAATTCCTGGGCCACCTGCCGGGCCAAGCGGAAAAAGGGCGAAGCTCCCTCCGCTTCCGCCGCGGCCGTCACTGCCGCTACATACCGGTGCAGGACCTCCTGAGCGCTCACCACGTCGCCAGCCGTCGCCAGATAGCGGCCTGCTGCGGTTTTGGCCGCCCGCCAGAGACGGCCGGACGGGGGTTTCCGAGCAGTGGAGGTCCCCATGGGTCAAAAGGTAGGGGCAGTTTTTGGCCGGTCCCTCGGGCACCCCTCCCTCCCCCGTCATGAGATGGGGGAAACGGGGGGGGGAGAGGAGACGGGTCCTGCCAGCCTCGCTTTGCGGACATTTCTGATGGCCCCCACTATAGCAGGATCAGGTTTCCTGGGCCAGCCGTTTCAGCCGGGTGTAGCGCTCCCAGGAAAAGGTGGGCCAGCAGGGGAAAAGGGAATTGTTATGGCACAGGGGCTCCGCCCTGAGGTCATAGCGGGAGGCCGCCACCGCCTTGGGCCAGGCGGGGGTGCCGGGGAGAGGGGAGTAAGAGGCCAGGATGGGTTTCACCCCCAGGCGCCGCAGGGTTCGGATGGAGGCCTCCATTTCGGCATCCTCCTGGCCAGGCAGGCCAAGGAGCAGATAGGCCCCGATTTCCCCCGGGGCATAGCCTGCCGCCACCAGATGGGCCACCGCCGCTTCCAGCTCTTCCTTAGCCAGCTTGCGGTCCGGCCGGGCCTCCCAGCGGGCCGCGGTCTCCACCCCGAGGCGGGGCTGGACAAACCCCGCCCGCTTGAGCGCCCGGGCCACCTCCGGGGTGAGGAAGCGGGCATGGAGGGCATTGGGGGTATGAAAGCGCAATTTCAGCCCCAGCCTTGCCACCTCCTCCAAAAAGGCTAGGGCATGCTCCTCAGGGCGACATAAGAAAGCATCGTCATATAGGGCCACGTCGGCCAAGCCCAGGGTGCGGTGCCAATACGCCAGTTCCGCTGCCGCCGCAGCAGGCGCTCGCGGTCGCCAGGGCCCGGCCAGCCGGGGAGAGGCGCAGTACTCACAGGCAAAGGGGCAGCCCCGGGAGGTGAGGAGGGGGATGAAACTGAGGCCGGAAGCCAGATGCAGGGCCGGCCAGGGGGGCTCCTCCCACGGGGCGGGAGGCCGGGGCGGCCCCAGCCCCAGGGTCGCAAGGGCGGCGGGCAACGTTTCCTCCCCCGGGCCGGGAAGAACCACATCTGCGCCGCTGACCCGACGGGCGTGCTCCGGACACAGGCTGGCGTAGATGCCCCCCAACAGCACCGGCGCCCGGGGGAAATACTCCCGCACCAGGCGGATGACGGCCGCCACCCCGGGGTACCAGTAGGTCATGAGGGAGGTCACCAGCACCGCATCCGGTGGAGCCAGCTCTTCCAGCCGGGACCGCACCTGGGCCTCGGGGGCGCCGTAGCGGCCATAGCGCCGGGGCACGTCCGCCACCACCGGGGGCGTGGGCAGGATTTCCTTGGGATAGCGGCCGGTGCCGAAGGGACCGGGGCGGCGGGGCGCGGCCAGGCAGTCCAGATACTCCACCTCGTAGCCCAGACTCAGGAGCAGGCCTGCCAGGGTCAGCAATCCCAACGGCGCGGCAAAGAAATCATAGGCGGCGAAGTCGTAAATCCAGGGGTTGACCAGAAGCAGCCGGGGAGCCGGTCGGGGAGCCGGGGCCGGTGGCCGGGCGTCCATCAAGGTCACCATGGGAGACGGGCAAAGATTCCCGGAAATCGCCCCTCAGCCTGGGTGCCGGAACCAATATTCCATGGACAGACTTGCGAGGCTGCGGGCTGTCAGCCGGGGGGTTGGGGTCGCTCCCGGGCAAATCCCAGGATATAGCTCCACAGACGCCGGGTGAGGGGAGTGGTGGGGGTGAGGGCAATCTCCACCACTGCGCCCTGAGCCGGCCCTCCCGGGTGGGCCCTCTTGAGGCCCGCCACCCAGACCACCCGCCCCTCAAATAAGAGCAGGGGCAGATGGGGCCGGAGCCAGCGGGGGACATGCAGATCCGTGAGCACATCCTGGAGCTTGCGCACCCCCGGGGCGCCGGCGGGATGGAAGCGGTCCCCGGGCCGGGGCGGCCGCACCAGCAGGGGAAAGGCCACCTGGGCGGCCGGGAGGTGCGCCACCTCCGGGGGGAGCGGGCCGGAGCCCCTGGTGCTGGAAAGGACCCGGACCTCCCAGCGCCAGCCAGGAGGGGTGTCCAGCGCCCCCGGACCGGAGAGGCGCCCCTCCCAGGAGGTGGCCTGGGGCAAGGCCGGAAAAAAGTGCAGCTCCCCGCCGGCCCGGGCCGCGGTGCAACCCGCCAGGGCGAGGCTGCCGCCGCTTTTGCGGGCCCGGGCCAGGGCTACAAGGCTTTCCCGGTGCGTCTCCAAAAGCTCCCCCCCGCCGGCCGCGGCCGCCAGGTGCTGCAGCAGCCGGGCCTGGAGCGCTTCGGGGAGACTGCAGAGGGCTGCCGTGCTCACCGCCCAAAGGTCCGGGGCCGGCCGGCGCACCAGACGGGTGAAGGCCGCCTCGGTGTGGGTCTTCAGGAAGCGCTCGTCCTCCTGAAGCCGGGCCATGAGCCGCCACACCCCTTCCCGGAGGCGGGGGTTATAGTTAGCCTCCAGATGCGGCAGGAGCTCCTGGCGCACCCGGTTGCGGAGATAAGCGGGGCTGAGATTGCTTATATCCTGCTGATAAGGGAGGCCTTCCTTTTCCAGCCAGGCCAGGAGCACGGCCTTGCCCACCGCCAAGAGCGGCCGGATGAAGCCCTCGGGGGAGACGGGCCACATGCCGGCCAGGCCGCTGAGCCCCGCGCCTCGCATCAGGCGCAGGAAAAAGAGTTCCACCTGATCATCGGCGGTGTGGCCGACGGCCACTTGGTCATAACCCTCTTCCTGGCAAACCCGACGGAGATAAGCCCGGCGGAGCTCCCGGGCGGCCATCTGCACCGAGAGGCCCTGTCCGCGGGCGTGGGCGGCGGCATCTCCCCGGCCCTCGTGGTAAGGCAGGTCCAAATCAGCCGCCAGCCGGGCCACAAAGGCGGCGTCGGCATCCGCCGCCGCGCCCCGGAGGCCGTGATGGAAATGGGCCACGCCGAGGGTAAGGCCCAAATCCACCCTGAGGCGCCACAACAGATGGAGCAGGGCCACGGAATCCGGCCCCCCGGAGACCGCCACCAGGAGGCGCTCTCCCGCAGCACAGAGCCCTGCCCCGCGGAGATACTCCCTCACCCAGACCGGCAGATCCACCGGGGCCGTCGGGTCAAGGAGCGGGAGAGCTAATCGCCGGGCCACAGACTTTGGACCGCCTGGAGGAGAGAGCTTTTGGAAAAAGGCTTGGAGAGGAAGAGGTCCACCAGCTCCGGCCACTCCCGGCGCTGAGCCGGGTCCGGCACCTCGGAGGACATGAGCACAATGCGGCAGTCGGGGGCCATCTCCTTTAGGCGCCGGGCCACTTCCAGGCCGGTGAGGCCCGGGAGATGGTAATCCACCAGAGCCAGGCGCAGGGGCACCCCGAGGGTCACGGCCTCCAGATCGGCCAAACCGTCCCAGGCAAGGACCTGGAAGCCCGCCTTAGTCAGGATGTGGGTGATGGCCTCCCGGGTGCCGGGGTCATCGTCCACCACCAGAATCCTGGCCTCCATCAGGTCTCCCTGTGCCATAAAAAGGTTGGCCCCGCGGATCGGCCTGACTGAGGCTCAGGCCGCCACCCCCGCCTGTCCGCCTTCTTCCGGGGCCGCCTTCAGGGCCACGTGAAAGGTGCTGCCCCGGCCAGGTTCGCTCTCCACCCAGATGCGCCCCTGATTGGCCTCCACCAGGGTGCGGCAGATATAGAGCCCCAGGCCGCTGCCGTTCCCCCGCTGGTGCCGGAATTTTTCAAACAACTCCGCCTGATCTTCGGGCCTGATGCCCCGGCCGGTGTCGCTGACCAGGAGTTCCACCCCGGGGCTGTCCCCGTCGAGACGGCGGCCCGCCACCCGGATCTCCCCGCCCGCCGGGGTGGCGTTCAAGGCATTGATGAGCAGGTTGGCCAGCACCCGCTCCAGGGAGGGCTCATCCACCCACACGGGGGGCAGGTCCGGCGGCAGAGCGGCGTGAAGTGTGACGCCCTGGCGCTGGGCCAGGGGGGTGAAGTGATCCAGCAGCCGGCGCACCACCCCGGCCGCGGGCACGGCCTCGGGACTTAAAGCCAGGCGCCCGGATTCGGCCCGGCTGAGATACAGCACGTTGTGCAGGTGCAGGAGCAGACCCTCGCTGCGCTGGATGATGCCCTGGAGCTTCTGCTGCAAACCCGGAGGGAGGGGCTCGTCCTCCAACGCCTCGATGGTGAGGCGCAGGCCAGTCAAGGGGGCCTTGATGTCGTGCACGATCATGGAGAGGAAATCGGCGTTGGCGGCGATGCGGTCCCGCTCCGCCTGGAGCTGCCGGGTCTTTTCCGCCAGCGCCTGGGTCATGGCGTTGAAGGACTCCGCCAGCTCCCCCAGCTCATCCCGGCTGGTCACCGGAATGTCCCCGGGGAGCTCCTCAATGGCGGCCCGGCGGGTGCCCTCCGCCAGGTGGGCGATCTGGCGGCGCATGCCCAAAGACAACCAGGTGCTGAGGAGGGCGGCCAGCAGGATGCTCGCCCCGCCCACCCCGAAGATGGCCAGCTTCAGGCCCCTGAGGGCCTGGGCCAGCTCCCGGCGGTTCACCCCCACCACGATGACGTTTTCCCAGGATTTGCCCTCCTCCTCCAGGGGCAGGAAGGTGACGGTGTAGGACTCGCCCGCCAGGGCCAGGGTCTGCACCTGCTCCGGGGCCAAAGGCGCATGCGCGGCCTGCTCCCGGACGCGCTGCAGTGCCGCCAGCGACTCTTCCGGTAGATCCTTGAAGGAATTCACCACCAGCCGGGGGCCGAAGAAGATGGCCACCTCCGCCCCCGGCCGGGAGAGGGACTCCACAAAGCCCTTGTCCACCAACAAACCGGTGAGCACCACCCCCACCACCCGGTCCTGGAAGAGGATGGGGGCGGAGGCGGAAAGGGAGACGCTGTCCTGCCACTCCGTCATGCGGCTGGCCGCCTTGCCCTTGAGGCCCGCCCGGATGAGGGGATTGCTGGCGATGTTGACCCCGATGGCCCCCGGGTCATGGCCCCGCACCTGGATGACTCCCTGGGCGTCGGTGATGGTGAGGATGTGGAGCCCCGTGGCCCGCATCACCGGCATCACCAAGGGCCTGAGGCTGGCAAAATCCCCCTGGGCCAAAAGCTCGGCATAGGTCGGATTGTCTGAGAGCAGGTGCGCCGCCTGCACCACCCGCTGGATCTTCCCCTGGTATTCCGCCAGCACCAGCCGGGCCACCAGATCCACCCGCTGGGCATGCCACTGGAGGATCTGGCGGGTGGCCAGATATTGCATCACAAAGAGCAGGCTCACCAGGGCCACCACCAACGAAAAGAGGTTGACCCCCAGGAGCTTGAGCCCCACCTTGCTTTTGACCCACATAGGACCAGACGGCGGTGAAAGTGATGGGTGCAGGGAGGGGAGGACCAGGGGCACCCCCACCCTCCCGATCCACTTCACGGGCTTGGGGGAGGAGGAGGCTAGCCCTGCCCTCTCTCCTGCACGCCAAGGCAACCAAACTCACCTTAACCTTAGCATATTCCACCACAAGGGGGAATATGAGGGCAACGGGGAGAGGGGGCGGGAGAAAGGGGCCCCGGAGAGCTCCCCGGGGCCCCTTTGAGGGATCAGTAGAGCTTCTCTTCCGGCTCGGCGGCGCTCACCTTCTCCCTAAAAAGCAGGTGGGCCCAGGTCTGGTAGGCAATGACCAGGGGCACGAAGGTGAGGGCCACCCCCAGCATGATCTTCAGGGTGAAGGGGGAGGAGGCGGCGTTGTGCACCGTCAGGCTGAAGGCCGGGTCGAGGCTGGAGGGGATGAGGTTGGGGTAGAGCCCCACCACCCCGAAGAGGGTGACCCCGAGGATGGTGCCGGCGGAGGCGAACCAAGCCGGCCACCAGGCCTCCCGGCGCATCCACACGTAAGTGAGCAGCAGCGCCGCCACCGTGGCCAGGGGCAAAAGCAGGAGCACCGGATAGGCGAAGTAATTGTCCCACAGGCGGGTGACCCGGCGGCTGGCCAGCAAAAAGACCACCGCCAGAACCAGCACCCAGGGCCACAGGCTCCGGGCGGTGGCCGCGGCCCGCTGGTGCATTTCCCCTGCCGTCTTCACCGCCAGCCACAGAGCCCCGTGCAGGCAGAAGAGGAGCACAAACAGGAGTCCTCCCGCCAGGCCATAAGGGTTGAGCAGGGTGAAGAGCGTCCCCTGGAAATGCCCTTCGGCATCATAGGGGAGGCCCCGGAAGAGGTTGGCGAAGGCCACCCCCAAAAGCAGGGCGGGGAGGAGGCTCCCTACAAAGAGGCAGGTGTCCCATAGCCGCCGCCAGCGGGGATCCTCCACCTGATCCCGGAAGGCGAAGGTGACGCCCCGCAAGATCAGGGCAAAGAGAATGAACATGAGGGGGGTGTAGAGGCCGCTGAACATGGCGGCGTAAGCCGTGGGGAAGGCGGCAAAGGTCACCCCGCCGGCGGCGATGAGCCAAACTTCGTTGCCGTCCCAGTGGGGTTCCGTCACCCGGTAGATGAGGCGGCGGTCCGCCTCGGTCTTGCCCAGTCCCGGCAGGAGAATCCCCAGGCCCAGGTCAAAGCCGTCCAGCACGAAGTACACCGCCCACAAAAGACCCCAAAGGAGAAACCAGATGGTCAGGAGCATGGTCACTCACCTCCCCCCACGACTGCCGGCGCCGGCTCCGGACCGGCCTTGGCGAATTGGGCCATGAGATAAAAGGCAATGAGCCCCAACAAACCATATACCACCAAAAAGGCCGCCAAGGTCACCCCCACCTGGCTGGCGGCGATGGGGGAGACCGCGTCCTTGGTCTTCATCAGGCCGTAAACGATCCAGGGCTGGCGCCCCACCTCGGTGACGATCCAGCCGGCCTGCAAGGCGATGTAGGGCAGGGGGATGGCATAGAGCATCACCCGCAAGTATAAGGGGTTGACGATGAGCCGGTCCCGCAGCAGCCAGCCGATGCCGGTGAGGAGGACAAAGAGGAAGCCCAGGCCCACCATCACCCGGAAGGCCAAAAACGTCAGGAGCACCGGCGGCCGCTCCTCCTTGGGGAAGTCTTTGAGGCCCTTCACCACCGCCTGGGAGTCGTGAAAGGCGAGCAGGCTCAGAAGCCCGGGAATCCGGCCGATCTCCACCAAGTTGCGTTCGTTTTTCTCATCCGGGATGAGAAACAGGGTCTGGGGGGCGCCGGCCTGGGTCTCCCACAGGGCCTCCATGGCCGCCAGCTTGGTGGGCTGCAGCTTGGCCACCTCGGCGCCGTGGATATGGCCCTGCACCACTTCCGCCACCGAGAAGATGAGGGCGAAGATGAGGCCCAGCCGGAAGGATTTGGTGAAAAAGGAGACGTGCTGCTCCCGGAGGAGGTGATAGGCGCTCACGCCCATGACGAAGAAGCCGGAGAGGATGTAGGCGCCAGTTAAGGTGTGGAAGATGATCTGCCAGCCGAAGGGCTGGGTGATGATGGCCCAGAAATTCTCCAGCTCCGCCCGGCCGTTACGGATCACATAGCCCACCGGATGCTGCATCCAGGCGTTGGCGGTGAGGATCCAGATGGCGGAAAGGTTGCTGGCCGCGGCCACCAGCCAGATGGTGAGGCAGTGCAGCCGGGGGGAGAGCCGGTCCCAGGTGAGGGCCCAGACCGCCACAAAGGTGGACTCCAGGAAAAAAGAGGTAGTGGCCTCGATGGCCAACAGCGACCCGAAGATGTCCCCCACGTATTTGGAGTAGCGGGACCAGTTGGTGCCGAACTGAAACTCCAGGGTGATGCCCGTCACCACCCCCAAGGCGAAGTTCACCAGGAAGATCTTGCCCCAGAACCGGGCCTGACGCCGGTACTCCTCATTGCCGGTGCGCACATACTGCGTCTCCATGATGGCGATGAGGATGGAGAGCCCCAGGGTGAGAGGGACAAAGAGGAAATGGAAAAAGGTGGCCACGGCAAACTGCAATCGGGACAGCATCACCACATCCATGGGCCGTTCACCCTCCTTTCACAGTGACTCGGGGAGGCATGGAACCAGACGCCTATCGTCATTCCATACTCCCCAAAATGAACAAATGTCAAGGAAATGAAACGGGCAGTTCCTTATTTACCCCCCGCCAAATAAAGCCTAATAAGATCGGCGAATATGGCCGTGGTGGACTTGCCCACCGACTTCCCAACCTCACCCGAGATGGGGCCAGGGTTCATTTTCCCGGATCTCCACCAGATAGCAGAAGTGGTCCCACTCCACCTCTTTGCGGGAGACGGGGCAGCGCAGCCTGACTTTGCGCTCGCTCACCCCGATGACCTCCCAGTCGCCGGCCCGGGGTCCGGCGGCCAAGGTGATTTTCTGGCCCACCTCCAGGGGAAAAGGGCGGAAAATGATGACCCGCTGGGAACGCACAGGAACAGGCTGGCTCATGGCCACCTCGTCAGCTCATGCGGGGGTGCCGAGGCGCTCCATCAGCCCCTCCACCAGAAAAAGGAGCGATTCCAGATCCAGATAGGCGCCGACGCTGCTATCGAACAGAAACCGGGCCTGGGCGGGAAAATCCTCCTCCGGCTCCCAGTACAGGAGGAGGATGGGCACCCGGGGCAGGGGTTCAAAGAGCAAGGCCACATCGGCATCCTCCCCCACACTCACCGGCCGGCCGCCCAGGTCCTCAGCCCGCTGGATGAGCAGCGCCAGGCGGCCAGCGAAATCCTCCGCCAATTGGCGCTGCAATCGTTCCAGGGTCTTGGTCTTGGAGACGGAGTTGGGCAGGCTCTGGAAACTGACCCAGGTGCCGGTGACAGGGGCCTCCCCGGGGGAGGCCAGGTAGTTGTAAATCAGGATGGCATCCCAGGGGTTTTCGTGGGCGCCCGGCGGGTAGAGGACCCGATCCTTAAAGACCTTGAGCATCTGACCGAAGAAGGGCAGGAAAACAAAGGGGCGGCCGTCTTCCTCGCCACAAGCCAGGCCGTGGGCCGCCGCCTGGCGGGGAAAGTCCAGGGGGGCCACCTTTTCCTCCAGGGCTTCTCGGGCGATGGCCAGGCTTTCCCGGCGGCGCCCCAGCCCGGCCTGCTGCTGGGCCTTGACCGCCGCCACCTGGGGCCGGGCGGCCTCCGGCAGATAGGGACACCGGGAGAGGTCCTCCCCTTCCTTGATGACCTGGGTGGCAAAGGCAAGGCAGGTGGGCTGGCCGCACTCCCCGCAGTTGGTGCGGGGGAGGAGTTTAAAGACGTCCAGGACGCTGAGGGGCATGAATCTCCCAGAAAGATTAATAATTATTGGAAAGGAATATTTAATTATTCCATAATTCATTATAATTCGGACTGCAAGGGCTGGAGGGAAATTTTTCCTGGCCCCACAGAAATTCGGCTGGGAAGCCGAAGGAATGAAAGATTCGCCGGGATTCCATCCCGCCCGCTGGCCTTTTCCAAAATTTTTTCTAGAAACCGTTTTTCCCTTTCATTCCGGCAGGATTGTGATATTGTAGAGGCGGTTTCGGCCAGGGGAAAAGGATGGGTGTCTGTGGAATTAAATGAACTATGGTTGGATAAATCTCCAGGGCGTGAGGGGGGTATGGTCCATGAACTGGAACAGCCGTGGGGGGGAGAAATACTGCGGCTCTAAAAAGCAAAATGTGGGGGGTGTGATCAGACTCCCGAGCCGCCGGGTCTGGCTCTGGGCCCTGGCGGCCTGGGGTTTGCTGGCCGGAAACCTGGCCCAGGCGGCCGGGTTCGCCCTGGTGCAGCAGGGCACTGCGGCCATGGCCCAGGGCAACGCCTTCGTGGCCGAGGCCAATGACCCCTCGGCCATCTATTACAATCCCGCCGGCCTCAATCAGCTCACCCGGCCGGAGATTTACCTGGCCACCATCTTCAACAGCCCGGACCGGGAATACCATGCCCCCGGGGGGGGCTTCTCCCAGACGAATCACCGGCTGTATCATGCCGCCGCCACCTATGCCGTGTGGCCGGTGCACGAGCGGGTGGCTTTGGGGGTGGGGGTCTTTGCCCCCTTCGGGCTGGGCACCGCCTGGCACCCCCAGTGGCCCGGCCGCTATCTCACCACGCTTTCTCGCCTCAAGACCTACAACCTCAACCCGGCCATCTCGGTGAAGCTGACCCCCACCTTCTCCGCCGCCCTGGGGTTCAATGCCCTCTACGCCAAAGCGGAGCTCAAGCGCGCCTTGTCCCTGGCCCTGGGGGGCTTCACCCTGCCGGACGGGGAGGCCGCCTTCGACGGCGACGCCACCGGAGTGGGGTTCAATGCCGGGCTGCTCTATGAGCCCTGGCGGGGAATCAAGCTGGGGGCGGCCTACCGCAGCAAGGTGGAGCTGAAATTCAAAGGCGACCTGGCCCTCACCCTGCCCCGGCCCCTGCCGGCCGTGCCCCGCATCGGCGGCACCGCCCGCCTGGATCTGCCCCCCTCCCTCACCCTGGGCGTGTCCATCAGCCGCTTTGAGCCCTGGACCTTCAACTTCGACGCCACCTGGACCGGCTGGTCCACCTACGACCGCCTGCAGATCAATCTGAACGAGCTTATCCTCACGAACGGCGTGCCCACCCGCAGCATCGTCTCCCGCAAGGACTGGCACGACGCCTGGGCCTTCCGCTTCGGGGTCAACTGCCGGGTGCGGCAGAATATGACCCTGAGGGCGGGGTACATTTATGACCTGACGCCGGTGCCGGATGACACCTTTGACCCCCAGGTGCCGGACAATGACCGCCACATCTTCACCCTGGGCGGGGACCTCACCATCTCCCGTTTCACCCTGGGGCTGGCCTACAACTACATCTACACCGAAAGCCGGGAGAAGAAAAATCTCCTGGCCATCAACGACCGGGTGCTGCCTGCGGCCTTTCAGGCCAACGGCACCTACAAAAGCGACGTCCATTCCCTGGGGCTGAGCCTGTCAGCGAAGTTTTAGAGCCCCAAGGGGAGGCGAAAAGGCGACGGTCGGGCTTCCCCCTGGCGAGGGGCGGGGCCGTCGGGGCTCGATTTTCTGGGCCGGGCAAACCGGGGTGTGGGTAGGGTCGGATCACGACCCTATCCGACCCCGCCGGCCGTGGCCGGTGGTCAGCTCAGGGCGATGTGCCTGATGGCCAGGCTCTGGAGGAGATCAACCTGCACCTGGATCCCCAGGCCGGGGCCAGTGAGGGGCGTGGCCAGGCCCTCCTCGCCGAAGCTGACCGGGGGTATTACCGGGTCCCGGGCCAGAAGATAGGGAGCCAGGGAGCCCTCCAAATAAGCCAACGGGCCGGCGCTGACGGCAAAGTGCCGGCCGGCGGCCGCCAGGATGCTGGTCTCCCCCACCTGACAGCCCAGCATCACGCCGATCCCGGCTTGCCGGGCCAGGCGGGCCAGCCGCCGGCTGGGCCCGAAGCCGCCGCATTTGGATAGGCGCAGGTTGAAGATTCGGCAGGCCCTGGCTTCGATGAGGTGGGTGGCGTCGGCCTCGGTGCACAGGGACTCATCGGCGATCACCGGAACCGGAAGGGCCGCCTGCACCCGGGCCAGGCCGGCAATATCGTGTTTGGCCACCGGCTGCTCCACGGCGCTGAGGCGGAAAGGCAGTAATTCCTGCAGGCGGGCGAGGGCCTCCTCCGCCTCCCAGGCGCCGTTGGCGTCCACCCTGAGGTCCACCTCCCAGCCCAGCTCCCGGCGCACCTGGGCCAGGACCTCGGCGTCCGTCTCCTCCCCCACCTTCACCTTGAGGAAGCGCATGCGCCGCGCCTTCACCAGCTCCAGGAGGCGGGTGAGGCGCTCCCCGGGTCCCAGAGGCAACACGGCGCTGTAATACAGGGGGGTGGACTCCGGCAGGGGTCCCCACAGGCGGGCGAGGGGCACTCCCCAGGTGCGGGCGCCGGCATCCAGGAGGGCGGTTTCCAGGGCGCAGGCCGCGGCGGGGTGGCTGGCCGTCGCCGGCCCCAGGCGCTCGGCCAGACCGCCAAAGAGAGCCGAGGGACTGCCCCAGGCGGACCCCACCAAGCCGGGCCCCAGGGAGCCCTCCAGCAGGGCCAAAGAGGCGCTCAGGGATTCCCCGGTGACAAAGTCCCGGGGGATCCCTTCGCCAAAGCCGGTGACCCCGCCCATGGTGGTGACCCGCACCACCAGGCTGTCGGAATGCTGATAGGAGGCCAGCTTATGCCTGAAGGGGAACCGAAACGGCAACCTCAGGTGCCAGATATCCAGCCTCTCGATGATCATGCGCGGCCTCAAGCTCTGCGGCAATCATGGCGCCGAATTTCTTCCATTGATACCACAGGGGCGGCTCTGCCAAAACCGCTTTTTCCAGGATCGCCAGGCAGCGGGGACTCACCTGGGCCGCCTCCGCCGTGCCGGCCTCTGCTACTGGCGTGAGCCTTAAGGTATAGCGGCGGCCCCCCAGCCGGTGCACCAGGCCCATGACCACCGGCGCTCCGGAGCGCTTCTTGAGGAGTTCCAGGGTCTTGTCGCCGGGCAGACGGCTGTGGAGGAAGGTGACCTGCCCATGCTCCTGGGGCCGCCACTCGTCGAACTCGTCCGCCTCGGTGATGAGGATGCGGCCGGCCTTGAGGGCTTTCACCGCAGCCAGAAAGACGTTGCCGCTGGTGGCGTCGATGATGTCCATGCCCACCGCCTGGGCCCGCTGAAACAGGGTCTCCTTGAGGTGGTTGGTCTGGAAGCGGCAGATCATGGAGACCGGATAGCCCTTCACCGCCAGGCAGCCGGGCAGAAACTCCACCGCCCCGAAGTGGCCGGTGACCAGGATGACCCCTTTGCCCTGGGCTAAGGCGGAGGTGAGCTCGGCTTCGCCGTCCAGGGAGATGCGTCGATCCAGGAAGCGCAGCAGGCGGGGGAAATGTGAATACGCGAGGAAGAGCTTTTCGTGGTAGTGATCGATGATACCCTGGAAGATGCGGCGGATCAGCTTGCGGCCCCTACCCCGGCCGGAGTCTCTTCCCAGGACATGTTGGGCAGTGCGGCGGATCAGCCGCCTCTCTTTGGCATTGCACCAAAAATAGATGGTGCCCAAAAGGCCCAGATACCAGCGGGACAGGCGAAAGGGCAGGAGACGGAAGAGGAAAATATTCCCCCGGGCCTGGCAGAACTTGCTGAGACTGGTGAAACGCAGGCAGGACAGGATGTGGGACAACATGGCAGGGTCCTCCTTTCTGATGGCCCCCCGACTCCGGTGAGGAATAGTCTCTCCTCCCCTCCTCCCACCCGGAGGCAGAAGCCGGCACCCCCTCATGGAGAGGTGCAAATCTCATGCCCTCAGCTCTCAGGAAATGCCGCATATGAAGAGAAAAAATTGCCGACGTGCCGCGGTAGCACCCCGAAAATGCCAGGGAAATGCTGATTAATATTTAAGGTTTTTCCTTAGATAAAAAGATGTTAAGCTAAAGTCAAGATAAAAATGCACTCTTTGAGTATTTTGCGGCGCGTCTAGGGCCCGCGGGGGCCCGGCCGGGGGAGGCAGGGGAGAAAAACCTTTCGCAGTGTGGTATGCTAAACGAAAAAATTCTCGTCGGCCGGCTTCCCAGCCACCCATACCCTCCTCCCTGCCCAGGGTGGCTGGCCAGGGAGTAGGGCATCGGTCGGATGATGGACAAGCATCACAGCTGCCTCAATACCCGGGCGATCATTGAGTTTTTCCAGGAACATCTGCCGGACCGGGTGTCGGAGGTGATCTCCGGCTTGGGACCGGAGATCGACCGACTGCCCCAGCCGTTGGATTTCCTGATGGAAATCAACAACTGGGTCCACAGTCGGGTGGTCATCCAGATGTTTGCCAATGCCCGGCGGATCACCGGCGACCCGGATATTGCTTACAAGATCGGCTTTGAGTCCGCCTCCCGGAAAAAGCTGGGCTACGTACAGCGCATTATCCTTTTGGCTTATAAGAATCCCCGGCGTTCCCTGAGGCGGATCCAGAAAATCAATGACAAATTCAACCGCAACAAGACCATCGAAATTGTGCGGACGACCCGGGACAGCGCCACTATCCGCCTGCATTGGTTTCCTGAGATCCCGGGAGTGATGGATTTCTGCCGTTTTAATCAGGGAATCTATGCCGGCATCCCCACTATCTGGAATCTGCCCCCAGCTATCGTGGAAGAGACGGAATGTTATTTTAAAGGGGCACCGTATTGCGAATATAATATTCAATGGGTCAAGAAATTTTCTCTCAAGGAGACCCTGCTCAATTTTCTGGTGCCCTGGCGGGTGCTGCGATACACCATCGAAGAGCTGGAAAAAGACAAGGAGCTGCTCCGGAGCAAGTTTGAGGAAGTCCATCGTCTCAATCTGCAACTCCGGGAAAAAATCGACGAACTCCTGGCATTGCAGGAAGAGCTCAAAAAGAGCGAGGCCAAGTTCCGCAACCTCCTGGACTATGTCCCGGGGATGGCCATCCAGGGCTATGATGCCCAAGGCACCATCCTCTACTGGAACAAGGCCAGCGAGGAGATCTATGGCTACTCCGCCGAGGAGGCGGTGGGCCGGAAGGTGGAGGAGCTCATCGTCCCGCCTGAACTTCAGGAGTGGTTCCGCCAAGGCCTGAAGCGGGGGGCTAGGGCCGTGAAGAGCGGGGAATTCATGCCCGCCGGCGAGCAGTATTTCTGCCGCAAGGATGGCGACCGGATGCCGGTGCACTCCATCCACACCGTGGTCTGCCTGGAGCAGAGTGAGCCCCTGCTCTTCCGCATCGATGTGGACTTGAGGGAGCGCAAGCGGGTGGAAGAGGAGCTGCGCCAATACCGGGACCACCTGGAGAAGCTGGTGAAGGAGCGCACTGCCGAGCTCATGGAGGTCAACCTCAGCCTGCAGCAGGAGATCCAGGAGCACCAGCGCACCGAGCAGGCGCTTCGGGCCAGCGAGGAGCGCTTCCGCACCATCTACGAGGATGCCCCCATCGGTATCGGGCTGGCGGACCTGACGGGCCATCTTCTCACCGGCAACCCGGCCCTGGCGCAAGCCCTGGGCTACAGCCTCACAGAATTGCGGGGGCTTCACCTGCCCGCCCTCAGTCATCCGGATGAAGCCGCCATCGAGGAGACCCTGTTTCGGGAACTGGCCCGGGGCAAGCGCCCCTTCTATGAACGGGAGGGGCGTTGCCGGCGCCGGGACGGCACCTACCTGTGGTTTTGGAGCCATGTCTCCCCCATCCGGGACATTCACGGCCAGACCCAATTTGTCCTCATCATGCTCAAGGATATCACCCGGGAAAAGCAGATCCAGGACGAAATCCGGGACTATCAGGAGCAGTTGCGCTCCCTGGCCTCGGAGCTCTCCCTCACCGAGGAGCGGGAACGCCGACGCCTGGCCGTGGACCTCCACGACAATATCGGCCAGATCCTGGCCCTGGCCCAGATCAAGCTGGGGGAGGTGCAGCGAAAGGCCCGCTCCCGGGAGCTGGAGCGGGTGGTCCAGGAAGTGCGCTCCCTTTTGGGCCAGGCCATTCAGTACTCCCGCTCCCTCACCAGTGAGTTGGGCCTGCCGGTGCTCTACGACCTGGGGCTGGAGGCGGCGGTGGAGTGGCTGGCGGACCAATTCCAGGAGCAACACGGCCTTTCGGTCACCGTCCGGCGGGATGATTTTCCCAAACCCCTGGGGGAGGCGGCCAGCGTGCTGGTTTTCCGGGTGCTCCGGGAGTTGCTCACCAATGTGGTGAAGCACGCCCGGGCCACCCAGGTGGACATCGCCATCAGCCGGGAAGGGGAACACCTGGCGGTGCAGGTGAGCGATAACGGGCAGGGCTTCAATCCTCAGGACGGCCTGCCCCGGGTCGGCCGCACCTCGGGATACGGCCTGTTCAGCATCCGGGAACGCCTGGGGCACCTGGGGGGGTATCTGGACATCAAATCCGCGCCGGGCGAAGGCACCACCGTCACCCTGGTGGTGCCCCTGGAGCCCCGGGAGATGGCGGCCCATTGAGGGGAGACAGCTGCCACAGTTCTTCGATCGTGGCAAAGGGACTTTTACGAGGGGAGCCAGGGGGCAGCAGACCGCCTGCCCTTCTCTCAAACTTTCCTCTCCACCCCCTTTAATCCTGGGGAGGTCGAGGGCCAGATCCCGGTTGCACAAATAAAATTTAAGAGATGGGCGAGAGGTTTGGTAGAGAGGGGAGGGTCCACGACCCTACCCTTCTCTCACGCTCAATGCCAAAGCCTTAAGCTCGAGGGAGGATGATGGAGGAGAGAGTGGTGATTCCGGGCCCGGAGGTGACTTTGGAAGGCCGCTTCCAGGCCGGCCGGAGGGTGGGCGGCGTGGTGGTGGCCCACCCCCACCCCCTGTATGGGGGCACGATGGACAACAATGTGGTCTGGACCGTCCGCCAGGCCTTCGGGGCCCGGGGGGCTTCCACTCTCCGTTTCAATTTCCGGGGGGTGGGGGAGAGCACCGGCACCTACGGTCAGGGGGAGGGGGAGATCGACGATCTGCGGGCGGCTTTGGACTACCTCCATCAGCATGCCACCGCGCCCTATCTGGTGGTGGGCTACTCCTTCGGCGCGGCGGTGGCGGCCCAGGCCTTCCTTCGGGGCCTCAAGGGCGCCGCCGCCCTCCTCATCTCGCCCCCCATCGCCCTCATGAAGCTGGATTTCCTCTCCCAGGTCCCGGGTCTGGAAGGCATTGTGGTGGGGGAATGGGATGACTTCTGCCCCTTGGCCGCCCTCTACGGCCTGATGGCGGGGCGCGCCGTGCCGGTGCCCATCGCGGTGGTGCCCCAGGCGGACCACTTTTTTGGCGGCCGGGAAGAGGCCTTGTTTCACCTGCTCCGGGACTTTCCCCTGCCCGGCTGGCCGGAAGCCGGCGCCCGCCCGGGGGCGGTGCATTAACCGGCCGGGGCACCCCCAATCCCCATGCCAGACTCCAGCCCTGCAGGGAAGATGACTCCATGACGCCCCCGTCTGTCGGCTCTGCCCCTTTCACCCCGCCCCGGGTGCTCATCGCGGCCTGGGAGCCGGCCTGTCTGCTCCCCATCTTCGGGGAGGCCGCCCTCACCCGGCTGGTGCGTCTGGCGGCTTCGGAGGGCTGTGCGGTCACGGTCCTCCTCACCCCGGAGTTGCGCGGGGCTTTAAGCCGCCGGCCCCGGGACGCCGGCATCGTGGTCTGGCGCCTGACCCCCCGGGAGGAGTTGCCGGAGGCCGCGGCCCAGGTGGGCGGGCATCCCCAGGAGCCCGTCCTGCTCCTGCCGGGCCACAGCGTCTGGGACCGCCGCAGTTTCCGCCGGGCGCTGGCCGGCGTGCCCGGTTCCTTAAGCGCCTTTCGCCTGGCGGCCGCCCAGGTGCCGGTGGCGTTGGAGGAATGGCGGGAGAAAGGCGTGCCCACTATAGAGGGCGGCCTCCCGGTGCTGCTGTCCCGGCCCGAGGACGCCCCGGCGGCGGAGGCGCGCCTGGTGGCGGCCCTGGCCGCCGCCACCCAGGAGAGCGACGGTTTTCTGGCCCGCTGGGTGGACCGGCCCCTGTCCCGGCGCCTCAGCCCCCGACTGGCGGCCTGGGGCGTGCCTCCCAACGCCGTCACCCTGGCGGGGGTGAGTATCGGCCTGGCGGGGGCTTTTTTGCTCGCCCTGGCGGTGTATCCGGCGCAGGTGGCGGGAGCGTTGCTCTTCTGGGCCGCGGTGGTGCTGGATGGGGTGGACGGCGAGGTGGCCCGCCTGAGCCTCAAGGAGAGCCGCTTCGGGCACTATCTGGACATCATCACCGATAATCTGGTGCATGTGGGGGTGTTTGTGGGCCTTGCCGTGGGCTTGTATCGCCAGGCCCCCGACGCCCGCCACCTTTATGCCCTGGGCCTGCTGCTCATCGGCTTCGGCCTCTGTGCCCTGGCGGTGTATATGGTCCTGGGGCGGCAGGATCAGGCCGCAGAAGGCACCCCGGCAGAGCGCCTCATCACCGCCCTCAACAGCCGGGATTTCGCCTACTTAATCCTGCTTCTGGCTGTGGCGAACCGCCTGCACTGGTTTTTGTGGGGGGCGGCGGTGGGCACGTATGTCTTTGCCGGCCTGTTATTTACCCTCGGCCGCCGAGCCGACCGGGCCGGCCGCGCCTGACGTGAACCGTTAGGGGCCCTTGGGCCTACGGGAAATAAAACCTCAGGAGTGGGGTAATGGAGGGTGGGGGTCTCCGATCCCTGTCCTTCTTCCAAAAGTAAGTGGAAACTGTATCATCATCATGGTAATGGGGGAATTCCTTGTCCAAAATTGACCCTTCTGTCTCTACGGTGGATTTAAGCCGGGTGAGAGGCGTGCTTTTCGACCTGGGGGGCACCCTGGACGGCGACGGCGAACATTGGCTGAACCGCTTCTGGCTGCTGTATCAGAAGCACTTCCCGGAGCTGGGTTTTGAGGCGGTGAAGGCCGCCTTCTATCAGGCGGAAGAAGCCTGCCTCACCGACCCCCGGGTGGCTTCCTTCACTTTGCCCCGCCTGGTGGCCTACCACGTGGAGCGACAATTGGCCGCCCTGGGCTATCAGCCGGAGGCCGGGGAGAAGCTGGCCTGGGAATTCTTGGAAGGCTGCCGCCGGGTGATCCGGCGCAACGCCTATGTGCTCCGGGACCTGGCCCAGGACTACCGCCTGGGGGTGGTGACTAACGGCTACGGTAACGCCTCCCTGCTCCTGGCCGGGGAGGCCATCGCCATCTGGTTTGCCGTCATTGTGGATTCTGCCCGGGTGGGGGTGCGCAAGCCCGACCCGGAGATCTTCCGTCTGGCGGCCCGGGAGCTGGGCTTCCCGCCGGCGGAGGTGGTCTATGTGGGGGACTCCTACACCCAGGATATCCGGCCGGCCAAGGGGGAAGGCTTCATCACCGTGTGGCTCCGGAATGATCCCATGAACGCACCCCTGCCGCCGGATGCCGACCCCTCCCTGGCGGATTTTGTCATCCGCAGCCTGCCGGAACTGGCGGGGCTCCTGCCGTGAAGGCGGGCATCATCGCCGCCGGGCTGGGAAGCCGCCTGGCCCAGGGGGGGATCACCGTGCCCAAGCCATTGGTGGAGGTGGCCGGCGACACCCTCATCGGCCGGGTCATCCGGGAGGCGGCGGCAGCCGGCGCTTCTGCCGTGGCCGTCATCACCACCCCCATCTACCCCCAGGTGGCGGCCTATCTCCGGGAGCGCCCGTGGCCGGTGCCGGTGGCGGTGCTGGAATGGGAAAGCCCCCATTCCCTGGCCAGCCTCCTGGCCTTGCGGCCCTATCTGGATGAGCCTTTTCTCCTCTCCACCGTGGATGCGGTACTGGCTTCGGGCGCTATGGCCGCCTTTGCCGCCCAGGCCCAGGGCCGTCCCGGCCTCGGCGCCCTGGGACTTACGCAGGACATTGATGACGAAAAGCCCCTGTATGTCAGCCTGGGGGAGAACGGGCGCATCCTGAGCCTCGGTCAGCGACCCAGCCCCTGGATCACCGCCGGCTGTTATTACTTTGCGCCCCGGGTCTTTGACTATGAAACGGCGGCCCGGGAGCGGGGCTTGGGGGCCCTGCGCCAGTTTCTGGCCTTTCTGGTGGAGGCGGGGGAGATTTTGTGGGGGGTGGATGTGGGCCCGGCGGTGGATGTGGACCATCCCGAGGATATCGTCCGGGCGGAGGCTTTCCTGGCCGGGGGCCCAAAGGGCTGAGTGAGTGCCCCAAAATCACCCTTTCCTGGTGACAAGGGGCATCCTTCCTGATAAAAATCTCCATTTGTGGCCGGCAAGAGTATCAAGACAGGGGGCCCATTCCGGAGGAGCCGGCCTCCGGGGAACGGAAATCCCCTTCAATATAGGGATATTTTCCATTTTTCTCCATTGACCATGTGTTGGGAGAGAAGGTGGGATGAGGGGAAAGGAGGCCACCGCTCTTTGGCCCCTCTTTGGATTACATAAAAGCGGAGATGCCTCATCGTGGCCGGCCTCGCTCCTCCCCTGATCTACGGCATTTACCGGGAAAAAGCCCTGTCCCCGGGCAAGGTGGAGGCAGATGCCGCCATCTTGGAGGCCGTCCTAAGGGGCCTGGAAGCCCTGGGTTGCCAGGTGGCCACCCTGAGGGCCGACGCCTTGCCGGATGCTCCGCCGCCGGCCACCGGCTTCCTGCACCTGGCCCAGGGACCGGCCGCCCTGGCGCGGCTTTCTGCCTGGGAAGCCCAAGGGGCGCGGCTCATCAATCCGCCGCAGGCCGTCCGGCGCTGCTGGCGGCGCTCTCTGCCGGAGATCATGGCCCAGGCGGGGGTGCCCTACCCCCAGACCCGGTTATACACAACTGGCGAGGCCGAGGCACTCTTTGCCCAGGACTTCCCCGGCCCGGGCTGGCTGAAGCGGGCCGAGATCCACGCCGAGGGGCCCGGCGACGTGGTGCAGGTGCATTCCCGGGAAGAGGCCTTGGCCGTGCTTGGGGATTTCCGCCGCCGGGGCATTGACGCCCTGGTGTGGCAGGAGCACCTCCCCGGCCGGGAGGTGAAGTTTTACGGCGTGGGGCCGGGCCGGTTCTTCTGGGCTGCCGCCCCAGGCGACCCCAAGCCCCTGTCCCCGGAGGCGGCGGCCCCGCTGGCTGACTTAGCGGCCCGGGCGGCCCAGGCGGTGGGGCTTAGCGTCTTCGGCGGCGACCTCATTCTGCGCCCTGACGGCCGCCCGGTGCTCATCGACCTCAACGACTGGCCCAGCTTTTCCCGCTGCCGGGAGGCTGCGGCCCGGGAGATAGTGCGATATGTCTGCGACGCCTTTCACCTCGACGCGTGACGAGCGGCCCCGCTCCCGGGAGCTCTTCCGGGCGGAGCTGCCCTTTTTGTCCCCCGGCTTCCAGAATGTGGCCCTGCTGGCCGAACTGGTGCTGGACCGGGGCGAGGGCCGCTACCTCTATGACCTGGACGGCAACCGCTACCTGGATTTCATGGCGGGTATCGGGGTCTGCTCCTTGGGCTACAGCCACCCCGCCTGGGTGGCGGCCATGACCGAGCAGATCCGGAAACTCACGGTGGGCAGTTTCGCCACCGTCAACCGGGGAAAATTCCTCAGGCGCCTGGCGGAGGTGGCCCCGGGGGACCTGAGCCAGACCATGCTCTACTCCGGCGGCGCCGAGGCGGTGGAGGCCGCCATCCGCCTGGCCAAGTCCTTCACCAAGAAATTCGAGGTGCTGGCCTTCTGGGGCGGCTTCCACGGCAAGACCGGCGGGGTGCTGGGCCTCATGGGGAGCACCTTCAAACACGGCTGGGGGCCCCTCCATCCGGGCCTATATCTGACGCCTTACGCCTACTGCGAGCGCTGCGCCTTCAAGCTCACCTACCCTTCCTGCGGCCTGCACTGCCTGGAGTTTGCCCGGGAGGTCATCCGCCTTAACACCACCGGCTCGCTGGCCGCCATCCTGGTGGAGCCCATCCAGGGCACCGCTGGCAACGTGGTGCCGCCGCCGGAGTTTCTCCCCGGGGTGCAGGAGATCTGCCGGGAGCACGACGCTCTTCTCATCGCCGACGAGATGCTCACCGGCTTCGGGCGCACCGGCCGGCTCTTCGGCTGCGAGCACGACGGGGTGGTGCCCGATGTCATCACCATCGGCAAGGGCATGGGGAGCGGCTTTCCGGTGAGCGGGCTCATCTCCACCCCCGGCATCATGCGGGCGGAGCCCTACTCCAAGCCCTCCGCCGCCTCCTCCAGCTACGGCGGCAACCCCCTGGCCGGCACCGCCGCCTGGATCACCCTGGAGACCCTGCTCAATGAAAACATTGTGGAGAACGCCGCCCGGGTGGGGGATTATCTCCTGAAACGCCTGCTGGAGCTCCGGGAAAAATACCCCTTCATCGGCCGGGTGCAGGGCAAGGGCCTGATGATCGGGGTGGAATTCGTGCGCCACCGGGACCGGGACAAGACCCTGCTCCCCGGCAAGGTGATGGAGCAGGTCTTCAAGGAATCCCTCCGGCGCGGCCTCATCAGCATGAATTACACCGCCCAGTACCGCATCAACCCGCCCCTCACCCTCACCGAGGCCGAGGCCGAGGAGGGCGTGGGGATACTGGACGAAGTCTGCGCCTGGCTCGCCCAGCAGAGCCAGCTTTAAGGATTGCTGAGGGGAAGGCCGGGGGAGCGGCGGCTCCCCCGCCCAGGTAAGCCTTAAGGACTTGGGAGAGGGGGCTAGGGGTTGCGAACCCCTGCCCCCTCTCCCCAACCCTCTCCCCCAACCCCTTATGGGGGGTGGGGAGAGGAGTTTGAGGGGAGGGCGGGGGCCTATGGCCTCCCGGCCCTCCCCTCAACAACTCGGATAAAGTAACATGGACTCCTCTAAAAAAAGTCCCTTCATTGGCGGGCTAATCGGCTTCGGCAAGGTGGCGGAGAAGGCCCACCTGCCAGCGCTGCAGGGCCTGCCGGGGTTCCGCCTGGGGGCGGTGGCCGAGCCCCTGCCGGCGCGTCGGGAGCTGGCCCGGGAGCTCCTGCCGGGGGTGCGGGTCTATGAGAGCCAGGCCGCCCTGCTGGCGGGCGAATCCTCCCTGGATTTTGTGGCCGTCTGTTCCCCACCCGCCAGTCACGTGGAGCTGGTCCGGGAGGCCCTTACGGCCGGCTGCCATGTGTTGTGCGAAAAGCCCCTGACGCTGGATCTCGCGGCCCTGGCCGGGCTGGAAAAGTTGTCCCAAGCCCACAAGCGGGCCCTGGTGACGGTGCACAATTGGAAGTATGCCCCCCTTTACCGGGCGGCCCAGGGGGCGCTTACGGACGGCCTCATCGGGGAGGTGCAGGAAATCACCTGGGAGGTGCACCGCACCTCCACGAGCGGCGGCGGCCTCACGGACTGGCGCCACTCCGGTGCCGCGGCCGCCGGCGGGATTTTGGTGGACCACGGCTGGCATGCCTTTTATCTCCTCCTGGGTTTGGCGGGGGAGTTACCGGCAGTCCTGCGGGCGCATCTGACCCCGGCCCCGGCAAACCCCCAGGGGGTGGAGCATGAGGCCGAGGTGGAGCTGCGCTTTCCCCGGGCCCGGGCGCGCCTTTTCCTCACCTGGCGGGCGAAAGTGCGGCTGAACCGCGGCCGCCTCCTGGGCACCGCCGGGGAGCTCCTCCTGGAGGATGACCGCCTGCTCCGGCGCCGTGATGGCCAAGTGGAGCTCGTGGCCGCCTTTCCCGAGAAACTGAGCGGCGGCTCCCATCACCCGGAATGGACCCGGGGCTCCTGGGAGGAGTTCGCCGCGGAAATCCGGGACCCGGCCCTCCGGGGCCACAACCTCGCCGAGGCGGGCCACTGCGCCCGCCTCATCAGCCTGGCCTACCGCTCCCACGCCGCCGGCGGCGCCTGGCTTCCTTACCCTCCCGGATGAAACGGCGCCCCGACCCGCACCTTCTGGCCGGGGCTTTGGGAGCCCTGGTGCTGGCCCTGCTGCTGTATCGCCTGGGCTGGGCCGAGGTGCTGGCGGAGCTGAAGCGGGTGGGCTGGGGCTGGGTCCTCATCCTGGGCCAGGAAATCCTCCCCATCCTGGCCAACACCGGGGGCTGGCACTACACCTTCCTGAAAGAGGAGCGCCGGGTGCCCTTCGGGCGGTTGCTCCGCCTGCGCCTGGCCGGGGACGGCTTCAACTACCTCATCCCCAGCGCCACCGTGGGCGGGGAGCTGTTGCGCATCCACCTGCTGCGCCGGGAGATGGCCCTGGCGGCCTCGGCGGCCTCGGTCACGGTGGCCAAATTCACCCAGATGCTGGGACAGGCCCTGTTCATCGGCCTGGGGCTGCTGCTGGCGGCCCCCTTTGCCCCGTTGCGGCCGGGCCTGCTGCCGGTCCTCTGGGCCCTGCTTGTGGGCTGCCTCCTCTTGTTAGGGGTGGTGCTTTTGGGACTGAGATGGGGAGTCTTCTCCCGGCTCACCGGCCTGGTGGTGAGGTGGCTCCCCAGCCGCTTTAAGGGCTTACTGCCGGTGGACCAGGCCGCGGCTCTGGACCGGGACATTGCCGCTTTTCTGGGGAAGGATCAGCCCGCCTTCTGGCTCTCCGTGCTTCTCTTTGGCCTGGCCTGGGCGTTGGGCACGGTGGAAGTGCTCCTCATCTGCCATTTCCTGGGGGTGCCGGTGAGCCTGGCCACTGCGGTGACCATCGAGACCCTAAGCGTCTTCATTGACGGGGTGCTCTTTTTCGTGCCCGGGAAACTGGGAACTCAGGAGGGGGGCAAGGTGCTGATCTTCCTGAGCTTGGGGCTTCCCCCCGTTTCAGGGCTGGCCTTTGGCCTCATCCGGCGTCTCCGGGAGCTTACCTGGGCCGGCCTGGGGGTGGCCTGCCTCCTGACCTTCCGGGCAGAGGGGGCCCCATCAGGTTCGGGAAATTAATGTCCTCCCGCCTGGCCTTTCCCCCGCCCGCCAACAAAAAAAACCAGGGTCATCCCCTGGTCTTTTTCCTCAGCCTCGATGGGGAAGCGATTCCCCGCGGCCCTCTACCGCTCCCGGATTCCTTGGATGAACTCCTCCACCCGGCGGGCGGCCTCGTCATCGGGCATGGGCTCGGGCGGATGTTTCATGGTGTAGGCGGAAATACTGGTGAGGGGGCCGGCAATGCCCCGGTCCCGGGCCAGCTTGGCGCAGCGCACCGCGTCGATCATGCAGCCGCCGCTGTTGGGGGAGTCCTCCACCGACAGGCGCATCTCCAGGTGCATGGGGAAACCCCCAAACCCCCGGGCCTCGATCCGCAAAAAAGCCACCTTGTTGTCCTGCTGCCAGGGCACATAATCCGAAGGGCCCACGTGCAGGTTGTTGGGCTCGAAGTCGGGGGGCAGAAGCGAGCTCACCGCTTCGGTCTTGGAGCGTTTTTTGGTGGCCAGCCGGTCCCGGTTCAGCATGTTGAGAAAGTCGGTGTTGCCCCCCACGTTGAGCTGGTAGGAGCGGTCCACCGTCAGGCCCCGCTTCTGGAAGAGGTGCACCAAAGTGCGGTGCAGGATGGTGGCCCCCAGTTGGCTTTTCACGTCATCCCCCACCACCGGGATGCCCGCGGCGGTGAAGCGGGCGGCCCAGTCGGGGTCGGAGACAATGAAGGTGGGCATGCAGTTGATGAAGCTGACCCCGGCCTCCAGGCAGCACTGGGCGTAGTAGCGGGCCGCCTCCTCGGAACCCACGGGCATGTAGTTGAGGAGCACCTCGGCGCCGGTGTCCCGAAGCACCTTAGCCACATCCACCGGCGGGGCGTCGGCCACCACAAAGGTCTGCTCCGGCGGATATGTGGCCATATGGGGGGAGACGCCGTCCAGGACCGGGGCCATCTGCACCAGGACCGGAATCTCCGGCAGATCCGGAATGATGCGGTAGCAGCAGTTGGGCGGGGCAAAGATGGCCTCGGACACCGGCCGCCCCACCTTGCGGGCGTCGATGTCGAAGGCGGCCACGATTTCCAGATCCCCCGGCCGGTAGCCGCCGATCTCCGGATGCATCAGCCCCAAGGGCCAAGCGGCCTCCGGGTTGTGCCTGCGGCGATAGTACTCAATCCCCTGCACCAGGGCACTGGCGCAGTTCCCCACTCCCGCGAGCGCGATCCTGATCTTTCCCACGTCCCCGTCTTCTCACCCGCATAATGAGCCGGCCGCCAACTACACGGGCCGGTCCACAACATTTCCCAATATTACCCAAAAAACTTGCACATGCAAATCTTATTGTCTGCTCAGACAGGAAATCGCCCCACGGCGGGCGAGAAGGGCCAGGCGAAGGGGGCCGGTCCCGGGCCCTTTGCCTGAGGAGGGGGCAGATCAGGCCAAGATCTCCAGATCAATGATGCCCGACGGGGCGGGGCCGGAATGGTTGGCCGGGAATTCCTGCTCTGAAGCGGCAGTGGTGATGACCGGGGCAGGAGGCTCCGCCAGGTCCATGGCGCGGCCCAGGGCCTCCAGGAGCTCGGTGCAGGCGGCCACCATTTCCTTGATGCGCAGCAACGCCTTCAGGTTGAGGGAGGTGAGGTGGGCCTCCGTTTCCACCCGGTCGCGGCGGTGGGGCCGGCCCAGAACGCGGTCCACCCGCCGCAATGCCGCGCTCCCCGAATCCGGGAAGAGGAGATAGTCCGCCACCTCCAGGCGGAAGGCCACGGGCGGCAGGGGGGTTTCCTGGTAGCCCAGGAGGATGACCGGGGGCGGTGGCAGGCAGTTCTGGGCGGCCTGGATCACGGCCAGCCTCTCCTGCCATCCTGCGTCCAGCTCCACCAGGAGGAGGTCCAGGGCCTGGCGGGCCAGATGCGGTAAGGCCTCCTCCGCCCGGGCGGTGACCAGCACCCGGTAGTCCCGGAACTCCAGGGCCGTCAGCAGGCCGTCCAGGGGGGCGGAGGGAGTGGCCAGCACCAGGATGGTGGGCGGGGCCAGCTTTTTTGCCTGGGGCACGGTCTTCTGGCGGCGGCCTGTGGCCGAGTGAAAGGAGCTTTGCCTGAAGGAGAGGTCGGGGCGGGTCTGTCTGTTCATGGTCATCCTCCCTGGGAAGGGCGCTTGGCCTTCCTGGATCTTCGCCTGAACCTGTGGGCCATTGACACCGCAACTCACCGCTTACCCTGGCCCAGGGTGAGTCAGCCTGACGGAGGAGTCCGAGGGATTCAGGTTCCTGGCCGGCCAGGGGCGGCCGGGGCCAGATGGGAGGAGAGATATTGCTCTCCCGCCATGATCCGGCGAATCGCCTCGATGAGTTCGGTATCCGTATCCTCCTTGAGCAGATAGCCGTCAGCTCCGGCTTCCAGAGCTTCCTTCAGATAGGCCGGATTGCGGTGCATGGTGAGGATGAGGACCTTGATCTCCGGGCAGAGCTCCTTGACCCGGCGGGTGGCCTCCAGACCCGACATCCGGGGCATGGTGATGTCCATCAGGATCACATGGGGCCGGCAATATTGCAGGATTTCCAGGAGCGCGGCGCCATCCTCCACCTCACCGATGACCTTGAGGCCGTCGGTGCTCTCCAGGCACTGCTTGACCATGGCCCGGAAGAGGTCGTGATCCTCCGCCAACACGATGAGGCAGGGGCAGGGACTTAGCACCTCTGCCAAGGGCGGGGAACAGTCGTTGCGGTGCATGATTCCTTCTCCCGGGGCTCCTGCCCCGCTGCGGCTATTCCCGCTCGTAGCCAATATGCCTCTGCCCCCTGCAAGTCAAGCCACTGGGAAATAGTAGTGCTTTAGTGCTCCGTGTGAGCTCAAAAAGTCCCAGATTCTGAACCTAGAGACTCCTGTCCTCCGAAATGGGGAAAGCTCTTGAAGCGCGCCCCTCTTCCCCTGAGAAACTTCCACGGTGGCTCTACTCTACCCCCTTAGTAACGGGGAGGCTATGACCAAGAATGACCAATCAGGGATGGATAAAAGTATTTATGGAAATTTGCGTGGGCGGGGTGAGGACAGTGATTGGGGAGATAGGTGAGATGCCAGGAAGTGTCCACCTGAAACAAGGCCGAGTCCGATCGCGAGGCAGGAGAAGGGTGGCTCCTTGCCGCCTCCATCCGCGGCCGGGGAGGTAGCTCAGGTAGTGTAGCCCTTTTCCACCGCGTAGCGCACCAGGTCGGTGATCCGCTTCAGCTTCAGTTTGCGCAGGATGTTGTTGCGGTGGTTGTGCACCGTGCGCTGGCTGATGAAGAGGAGATCGGCGATCTCCTTGCTGGATTTGCCTTCGGCGATGAGTTTCAGCACCTGCTTTTCCCTGAGGGACAGGACCTCTTCGGCGCTGCGGCGGCGCCCCTGGAATTCCTCAGCCAGCATTTCCTGGATTTCCGGGGCCATGCGGGGGGAGAAATATTTTTTCCCCTGCCGCAAGGCCTTGATCGCCGCCTGCAACTCCTCCACGGCATCTTCTTTGACCAGGAAGCCCTCGGCGCCGGCCTTGAAGGCGTGGTAGAGATACTCCCGCTCCTTGTGCATGGTGAGGACCAGGACCTTGGCGGCGGGGCAGGAGGATTTGATCTCATAGAGGGCCTCCACGCCCCGGAGGCGGGGCATGGACAGGTCCAGGACGATGAGATGGGGGGTGAGGCGCTTCAGGAGCTGCAACAGTTCCAGGCCGTCACCGGCCTCCCCCACCACCTCCACGCCCGGAATCTCCTCCAACAGACGCCGTACGCCCTGGCGGAACATGGCGTGATCGTCGGCCAGCAGGATGCGGAAGGGAATCACGTCTTTTTCTCTCCGGCCGGGAGGGGCAAGCGGAAGCGGAGGCATGTCCCTTGGCCCGGGATGCTCTCCAGGCTCAGCTCCCCCCCCAGCAGGTGCAGGCGTTCGG
This sequence comes from Desulfobaccales bacterium, assembly GCA_037481655.1. Taxonomy (NCBI): domain Bacteria; kingdom Pseudomonadati; phylum Thermodesulfobacteriota; class Desulfobaccia; order Desulfobaccales; species Desulfobaccales bacterium. The sequence goes on from JBBFLF010000002.1 coordinate 42,611, forward strand.
CCATGGCGGCGAGGCCCAGCCCCCGGGCCGTGGCCGGCGCCTCCGGGGGTGTCGGGCAGCCCACGCCGTTATCCCTCACCTCCCCCACCAGCTCTGTCCCCTGGCGGGCCAGGTGGAGCCAGACCCGGGTGGCCCGGGCATGCTTGTGAATGTTGCTCAGGGCTTCCTGGAAGACCCGGTAGAGATGGAGCTGGGCCTCCGGGAAGAGGAGATGGTCCACCGGCTGGAAATGGCTCTCCAGGCGCAGATCCTCATGGTGGGCCTGAAATTCCTGGGCCAGATGCCGCAAGGCGGCGGTGAGGCCCAAGTCCTCCAGGAGGGCCGGACTCAGATCCCGGGAGAGGCGGCGAATATTCTCCACCAGGGTATCGATATAGGCCAGGGTGCCCCGGCAATCCGCCTGGACTTCATGGTCACCCAGTTTCCGGGCCAGCGCCTGGACCTGCATCTTCAGCACCATGAGGGATTGGCCCACTTCATCGTGCAGCTCCCGGGACAGGCGGCGCCGCTCCTCCTCCTGGGCGCTGAGGAGGCGGGTGGTGAGGTGCCGGAGCTGCTGCTCCGCTTCCCTCAGGGGGCTGATGTCCCGGGCGAGGGTGGAGTAAAACTGCTCCCGCCCGGCCTCATCTTTATGCACCAGGATCACCTGGGAGAGGGGGATTTCCCGGCCGTTTCGGGTGAGCAAAGCGGTCTCGCCCTGCCAGACCCCTCGCTTCCGGGCCGCCGGCAGGCCTTCGGTGAGGATCTTTTCCCGGGCCCAAGGGGGGTGGCAGGCGGAGATATGCAGATCTGTAATATCCTCTCCCGGTTCCAGTTCCAACAGACGCCGACCCGCTTCGTTGATGTACTGAACCTTCCCGGACGTGTCGCTGATGCCCACGAAATCCGGGGTGGCCTCCAGGATGGCGGTGAGACGGCGCTGGCCTTCCCGGGCCCGCACCTCCTGGGTGACATCATGCAGGGAAAAGACCAGGAAGTCCACCTCACCCGTCTCATCCAGGATGGGCGCCAGGATCCAGTCCCAGTAGGTCACCCCCAGCTCCGGGCGGTCGGGGAAGACAAAGGGCTTGGCGGTGGCCACATAGGGGGTTTTCCTTTCCACCACCTCCCTGAAGATGGCTTCATTTTCCGGATGAGGATAGAACTCGAAATGGTTGTGGCCCGCGAAGGAGTCCACCGGGCGGCCGCAGGCCCGGGCGTAGGCCTCATTGACCCGGAGGAAATTGAACTCCCGGTTCAGGAAGACCAGGGGCGTGAGGGTGTGTTGAAAAAAGGCCTCCAGGATGCGGGATTGTTCCCGGACTTCCTCCTCCGCCTGTTTGCGGGCGGTGATGTCGATGCCCATCTCCAGGACCAGGGGCGCACCGTCCACGTCGGCGAAGGGATAATCGTAAATCTGGTAGGTTCGGCCGTCGCTGCAGGTCCATTCCCAGATATGGGGGGTGCCGGTCTCAAACACCCGGGTGGTGGGGCAGTCCGCGCAGGGTCGGTCCCGGCCCCAGAGGATCTGATGGCAGGTCCGCCCCTGGGGGTCCCCGAAGTGCTCCCGGAAATAGCGGTTGGCGAAGACCACCCGATGCTCCGGGGTCTGCAAGAAGATATACGCCGGCAGGTGGTCCAGGAGCTCAAAGAGGCGGCGCCTCTCGGTCTCCAGGGCCGCCTGGGCCTGGCGCAGGGTGGAGATATCCTGCCCCACCACGATGATCTCCGCCGGCTGGCCGGCGGGGTCCCGCACCAGATTGGCGTTCCACAGCAGCAGCCGCTCCCCGCCGTTTTGCTGGAGAAGGGGCATCTCCAGCTCTCGGAGGGCCTCACCGGCCACCAGGCGGGCCAGATGCCGGCGGGCGAGCTCCTGCACCCGGCTGGGGAGGAGCAGGGAGATGGCGTCCTGGGTGAGGGCCTCCTCCCGGCGCCAGCCGCTCAGGCGCTCCGCTTCCTGGTTGAACTCCAGGATGCGGCCGAGGGGGCAGAGGGTCATGACAAAGCTGGCCGCCCCCTGAAACAGGGCCTGGTAGCGGGCCGCGGCCTCCTGCAGCCGGGCCTCGGCCTGCCGGCGCTGGTCCATCTCCTGCTTCAGCCAGGCCACGGCCGCCTCCAGCTCCGCGGTGCGGGCCGCCACCCGCTCCTGCAGGAGCTGCTCCTCCTGCTTGAGGGGAGTAATATCCTCGGCCAGGACAAAGAAGCCGTGGATGGCGCCGTTCTCGCCCCGATGGGGCCGATAGCGCACCTGAAAATGCCGCGGCAGGCTCTCCGGCCCCGGGCGGGAAATCTGGAAGTCCACGTCCTCCCCCGCCAAGGCCCGGAGCATCTGGGGCTCCTCCTGCTGATGCCGTTTTTCTCCCAGGATCTCCTTGACCGGGCGTCCCACGATCTCTTCCGCCGGCTGGCCCAGATATCGGGCGAGGGCGCGGTTCACCAGGCGGTAGCGCTGCCCGGCATCCACATAGGCGATGAAGGCCGGCAGGCTGTCGGCCATGAGCTCCAGCATCTCCTGGCGATGCCTGAGCTCCTCCTCCTGGCGGGCCTTGACCAGGGCGATGGCCGCCAGCTCGGCGAAGGCCTCCGCCAGGCGGCAGTCCTCCGGGGTAAAGCCCCCGGGCTTGTTGGCCAAGCCCAGCAGCCCCACAGTGTGACCGCCGAAGGTCAAGGGCGCGAAAAGGACATTCTCCAGCTCCACGTGCCCGGGAGGGAGGAATTGGCGGTGCTTGCTCAGGGAAAAGTGGTTGTCATAGACCGCCCGGCCTTGGGCGTAGGCTGCCTGGCGCAAGCCCCGGATCGGCATGGGCAGGCTGGGGTCCACGGTGCAGGGCCGACCGCCGGCCTCCAGGAAGACGAGCTCGTTGGCGCGTCCGTCGGCGGTGGTGAGGGAGATGTAGCCGCCTTCCGCTCCCAACAGGTCCCGACAGTGCTGGAAAATGGTGCGGGCCACGCCCGCAAAGGTGTCCTGGCTGAGAATGGCCCGGGCTGCGGCCAGCAGGCCGGCCAGTTCCCGTTCCCGGGACTGCGGCCCCTCACCGGCCCGGTCTGAGAAAGGCTGATGGGAAGAGTTCATGCCTGACGCAGGCAGTACATGGGAATGGGCCCCAGGGGATTTTTATCCCTTTAACGGCATTATATTACCATAAGGCCCCAAAATTAAAGGTGGGTGGCGGAAAACTGCCGCGGATTTGCCACCAGCCCGGCGTAAAGCCAGACAAGTGTGAGAGGTGTAATCCCTAGGATGGGAGAATCAACCAGAACTAAACCTCCTCTCTTTAATCGGCCCCTCCCTTTTTCCTGATTAATTTTCCGCCCGAGAGTCAGGCGCCTTTGCCGAATCCGCTCTCTGACCGTCCTGCTCCTCCCCCCTTTTTTGCTTGCCTCGGGAAACCTCTTGCCGCTCCCGTCCTGCCTCGCCGTCCCTCATCCCCCGTCCTTCACGGCCGCCCTTCCCCGCCGCCCTTCCCCGCCGCCCTTCCCCGCCGCTCTGCCCCGCCGCTCTCCCCCGCCCTGCCCTACACTGCCGCCCTGTGGCCTTCGTGGTCCTCCTCTATGTCCCTCGCCCGCCGTCAGGGCCGGGCTGGGGGAGCCTCCGCCTCCCGGGGCCGGGAGGGCTTTTTCACCGCCTGTTTCAGGTGCAGGCGCACCCCCTGATTGGTGAGGTGCTCTTCGGTGAGGAGGCGCTTGATGGTGTCGATGATGTCCAGATCCGCGGCGGTGTATTCCCGGCGCCGGGACGGGGTGCGTTCCGGGCGCAGGAATTCCGGAAAGCACTTTTCCCAGTATCGCAGGGTGGACTTGCGCACCCCCGTCAACTTGGAGACCTGGTCGATATTGAGCATGATATTGCGCCGGCTGACCTCCATGACTGGCACCTTCCTGAGCGAATGTCCTGGAGCACGTAAAGATTCCTGAGCCTTCTGCACTACTTTTCGAACTACTGGGCAAATCCCTTTAATTTGTGACCGGTGGGCAGGGCCGGGGGAAAATGGCTCCCCTTCCGCTTTCGGGCCAACTTCGACCACGTCGCCCCGGCATTTTTGTGCTATGGTACGACAAACTCCGACCTGAGTTCATGGGAGGGCGCCATGGGTGCCGGTGGGAGAGGGCCAGGCCTGAGGGGCCTCCTGGGGATCACCCTGGGGGTGGTGTGGATGCTCATGGTGGGGGGCCCGGCGGCTGCCGGAACGCAGCCGGCACGCCCAGGGGGGCCTCCCGGCTTCGACCCGGAGAGGGAATTCACTGTGGTGGCCATCCAGCCGGAGGCGGCCAAAGGGGAGGTGCGCCTGGTCTTCAGCCACCCGGTCCCCAAAGAAGTATTGCAGGCGCACCTGAAGTTTCTCCCCCGCCTGAAGGTGGATTGGGGCGAAAGCCGCCTCAGTCCCGAGGGCGTCCTCACCCTCAAGGGCAGCTTCCGTTACGGGCGGCGCTATGCCGTGCACCTGCCGGAGGGCCTGGAGGTGGGCGGGCGGCGCTACCGGCAGACAGTGAGCCAGTTCTTTCTCCCAGATCGCCCCCCCTTCCTCGAATTCGTGGATGACAAAACCGTCCTGGAGAGGCAGAGCCGGCAGCTCTTCCATGTCCGGGCGGAAAATGCCGGGCCCCTGGAGGTGGAGGCGCTGACGGTGCCGCCCCTGCTGCTCGCCCCTGCCCTGGCCGCCCAGGCGCGGGGCCGGCCGCCGACTGAGCTTGCTGAGGAGCTGGGCGCCGCCCTGCAGGAACTCGGGCCCCTGGCGAAGCAGCGTCCCTTTGCCCTCTTCGCCGGCGAGGCGATGCTGGAAAAACAGCTCTTCGGGGTCACCCTGGACAAGAACCGCCTCCAGGCGGTCTCCCTGCCTCTCACCTTCCGGCGGCAGCATCAGGAAGGGGGCCTGGTCTATCTCCGGGTTAAGAACGCCGGGCCGGGCGACTCCGCCACTTCGCCCCGTCTCTTTCGCCTCACCGACCTGGGCCTCACCTACAAGCGGGGCCAGGGGGGGCTCTTGGTCTGGGCCACCTCCCTTAAGGAGGGCCGGCCGCTGGCCGGGGTCCAGGTGCTGGCCTGCACCCGGGACTTCCAGGTGTTTCCCCTGGGAGAGACGGGCCCCGACGGCGTCCTGGTCTTCCCGGGCCGGGAGCTGGCGGGCCTCAGTCTGGCGCGGCAAGGCGCCTTCGCCCGGGTCAGCCGCCGGGTGGATCCAGGGGAGGTGGCCTTTCTCTTGGCGGGCAAAGAAAAGGATTGCACCTATGTGGAGGTGCGCCCTCGGGGGGATATGAAGCCGGCCGAGGTATGGCAGGAGCCCCTCAACGGCATGGTCCCTCCGCAACGGGGGCATCTCTTCACCGAGCGGGGCGTGTATCGCCCCGGGGAGACGGTCTATTTCAAAGGCACGGTGCGGGAATGGCGGGAGGGCCGCATCGTCGCCCCGGCCGGGGGCCGGGTGACGGTGAGCGCGGTCAATCCCAAGGGCGAGAGCCTCCTGGACACGGAGCTTACCCTGTCGGAATTCGGTACCGCCGCGGGTGAGTTCCGCCTGCCGGGCCACAGCCCCTTGGGCACCTACACCCTGACCATGCGCTTCGGCGCCGAGGCGGCAGAGAGCCCAGGGGAGGAGGAGCCTGACAACGGGAACCACCCCCGGCGGCCCCGGGAGGAGGCCAAAACCACTTTTGAGGTGCAGGAGTTCACTCCGCCCCGCCATTTCGTGGAGCTGGATTTCTCCCGGCACACCCGGGAGCTCCCGGAATATGTGGGCGTGACGGCCAAAAGGGAGTTCGTCCAGATCAGGATCAGCGGCCATTATTATGCCGGCGGGCCGGTGAAAAACGGGCAGGTGCGCTGGAAGATCTCCCGGGCCAAAACCTCCTTCCCCCAGGCGGAGCGGCCGGGATTCACCTTCGGCTATGACGAGGGGCGGCGGGAGGAGCTCATCGAGGCGGGGCAGGCCCTCCTGGATGAACACGGCCGGGCCGAGATTTCCTTTCCTCTGGACCAGGCGGTGCTCACCGGACGCCAAGGATTGCTGGTGATGGCCACGGTGCTGGACTTCGACGGCCGGGCCGCCTCCCACAGCCGCACCTTCCAGGTGGAGCCGGAGGTGCTATTGGGCCTCAAGCCCCCTGCCGGCCCCGTGCGGGTAGGGGGGGAGCTCAGGGTCGGGGTCATGGCGCTGCGTCAGGGGCGGCCGCTGGCTGAGGGCACCCTGCAGGCCGAGATCTTCACCGAAGGCTGGAGCTATGTGGCCAAGCGCAATGAGCAGGGGGATCTCTACTGGGATGACCAGCAGGTCTGGCGGCGGCTGAGCCAACAGAGCCTCCGCCTCGTCAAGGGGGAAGCGGTCTTCGCCACCGGAGTGGCCCACGGGGGACAATACCTGATATCGGTGAGCTATCGGGATCCCGCTGGCCGCACCTATGCCGCGGCGCTGCCGGTGTCGGTGGAATGGGCCTTCGACGATGAAGGCCGGCGCAAACGGCCGGTTCCTTATCATCCCCTGACCCTGGCCGCCGACCGGGCCGCCTATGAGCCCGGCCAGACGGCAAGACTCTTCCTGAGCTCCTCCCGGCCGGTGAGCCACTATCTGGTCACCGTGGAGCGGCAGGGGGTCATGCAGCACCGGGTGGTGGCCGCCAGCGGCCCTTCCCAGGAGCTGGAGCTCCCCATTTTGCCGGACTTTGCCCCCAATGTTTACGTGTCCGTCCTGGGCCTTAGTCCCCGGGGGGACTTCCCCCTGTATTCCGGCGCCTATGACGCCGAGGCCCCGGGCTGCCTCTGGGCCAATGTGAACCTGCCGGTGCGCCTGCAGGTGGAGGGGCTCAAGGTGGCCATCGCGGCGGAGCGCCCGGAGCTCAAGGCCGAACCCGGCCAGAGCTTCACTCTGGACCTGCAGGTCACGGGGGCGAAGGGGAAGGGCGCGGAGGCCGAAGTGGCGCTGGCCGTGGTGGATGAGGCGGTTTTAGCCCTCACCGCCTACAAAACCCCCACCCTGGAGTCCCTCCTGCGCTTCGATCTGCCGCTGAGGGTCAGCACCGGGGATCTCAGGGCCCTGCTCCTGCACCAGACCCCCTTCCGGCTGGCCCGAAGCGAACCTTTGACCGGCGGCGGCGGCCTGCAGGAGGACCTGGTGGCCAAGCTCCGGAAGGATTTCAAGGCCGTGGCCTACTTCAACCCGGCAGTGCGCACCGACCCGCAAGGGCGGGCAAAAGTGTCTTTTACTTTGCCGGACAATCTCACCACTTTCCGGGTTTATGCAGTGGCCCTGGATCGGGGCAGCCGCTTCGCCAGCGCCGAGCGCGCGCTTGTGGTCAGCAAGGATTTCTATCTGGAACCCGGCCTGCCCGGGTTTTTCACCGTGGGCGACACCTTCCGCTTCCTGGTGAATGCCGTCAATCACACGCCCACAGCCGGGGAGGTGAGCCTGAGCGCCGTGGCGGAGGGGGGCCTGTTTCTCAAGGCCGAGGAGCCCCGCGCTCCCCTCCCCCCCAAAGACAGCCGCAAGCTGGCGGTGAGCGGCCAGGCGGCGGAGGCCGGCCCGGCGGCCGCGCGGTTCGCCGCCCGTTTCGACGGCCGGGCGGATGCGGTGGAGCTGCCGCTGAGGGTGCGCTCCGGCTTCCTCACCGGCACCGAGGTGCATTTCGGGTCCCTGACCGGCACCACCGAGGTGGCGGTGCCGCTGCCGCCGGAGATGGCCGCCGCCCCGGAGGCGAAAAAGCTGGCCGGGGAGACCAGGGCGGTCCTCACCCTCACCGGCTCCCCCTTCTTGCGCCTGCGGCCGGCCTTGCAGTATCTCTTCACTTACCCTTATGGCTGCGCCGAGCAGACCGCCTCCGGCGTTTTGGGCCTGGCGGCCTTGAGAAACCCGGTGCGCCAGGGGATGCTGGACCGCCCCTCTCCCGAGGAGCTGGACCGCTTTCTGGAGAAAGGCATCAGCCGGCTCCTCACCATGCAGACCACCAACGGCGGCTTTGCTTACTGGCCGGGACAGCGGGAGGCCCATCCCTGGGCCAGCCTCTATGCCACCGCGGCGCTGGCTGTGGCCCAGCGGCAGGGGGTCCCGGTGCCTGCCGAAGGGCTGGAGCGGGCCCATGAGTATCTGAAGGCCCGGCTGCGGGAAGGCCGCACCCCGCCGGAATACAAGGCCTTCGGCGCCTATCTCTTGAGCCTGGGCGGGGCCTTGGACCGCAAACTCTATACCCAGACGGCCCCAGAAGAGCCCCGCCTCTCCCGGGAGGGCAAGTTGCTCCTCATCCTGGCCGCGGCTCAGGCCAAACTGAAGCCGGCCAAGGAACTCAGCGCCGCTCTCCGCCCCCTGATGCTGCCCCGGGCGGAAAAAGAGCTCTGGCAGGATGAATTCCATGCCCGCTTCCGGCCGCAGGCCCTGGCGGTGCTGGCCGGCCAGGTGCTCCTGCCGGGGGACCCGACGGTCCGGGAGGCGGCCCATCAGCTTTTGGCAGGGATGGACCGCCAGGGACGCTGGACCTCCACCAGCGACACCGGCTGGTGCCTGCTGGCCCTGGCGGAATACTTCAAGGGCCTGACTTTTGCCCAGGAACCCGCCGAGATCAGCGTCAGCCAGCCGGGGGGGTCGCCGCAGCGGCTGCGGGTCGATCCCAAGAGTTTCCGCACCGTGGCCCTGAATCCGGAGCTGCTGCTGCGGTCCCCTCGCGTAACCCTCGCCGGGCCGCCGGGCACCACCTGGCTTTATGAGCTGGCCCTCACGTATCCCCGGGTGGACGCCAGCGTCAGCGGGGAGGCCGCCGGGTTCAAGGTGAAGAAGACCATCGCCAACACCGATGGCTCGCCGCAGATCCGGGTGGGGGACCTGGTGAAGGTCACGGTGGAGCTGGAAACCGACCTGCCCGGCCTGCAGTATGTGGTGCTGGATGACCCTCTGCCCGCGGGCCTGGTGGCCATCAACACCGCCTTCAAAACTGAAGAGCCCCTCCCCGAAGGGGAGGACCAGGAGTCGGAAGACGACTTCGACTATCTGGACCCGGTGGGCCGGATGCGGTTCCGCCCCAGCTTCTTTGAGATCCGCCAGGACCGGGTGCTGGCCTTCCGGGACTGGCTCTGGCGGGGCCCCCAGGTCTTTGAATATTATGCCCGGGCGGTGTGCGAAGGCTCCTTTGTGGTGCCCGGCACGCAGGTGTCGGCCATGTATGCCCCCAAGGTTCGGGGCTCCTCCCCTCAGTCCCGCCTGGAGGTCAAGGGGCGCTGATGTCCGGCCCGGTTCGCCGTCGCCTGAGGGCCTGCCTGCTCCTGCTACTTCTGGGAGGGGGGGCGCTGGCCGCGGGGCAGGTGGAGCGGCTAAGCCGCATTGATCCGGCCCGTCTTGCCCCTGCCCCCGGCCCCCTCGTCCTGGACCGTCACGGCCGCATCTTACGCCTGGGACTGGATGCCCAGGGTCGCAAGGTCATCCTCCTGCCCCCCGGCCCCTTGCCGCCGCTGGTGGTGCAGGCCTTTGTGGCGGCGGAGGACCGGCGCTTCTGGCAGCACCCCGGGGTGGATTTTGTGGCCGCAGGGCGGGCGTTGCTGAGCAATCTCACCCATGGCCGCATCGTCTCCGGGGCCTCCACCCTCACCATGCAGCTTTGCCGTCAGCTCGAGCCCGGGCCCCGCACCTATGGCCGCAAGCTGACGGAAATGGCCCGGGCCGTGCGATTGGAAGCCGCCTTCCCCAAGGAGGAGATCCTGCGCCATTTTCTGAATCGCGTGCCCTTGGGGGGCAACCTGGTGGGGGTGGAGACCGCCGCCCGGGCGTATTTCGGCTGTGCGGCGGCGGAACTCACCCCGGCCCAGGCCGCCGCCTTGGCTGCCCTGGCAAAGGCGCCCACCCGGCTCCATCCCCGGAAGGCCCCCGCGGCCCTCCTCTCCCGGCGGCAGCGGGTTTTGCAGGTCATGGGATTCTTGGGGTATTTAACCCCCCACCAGGTGGCGCTGGCTCACCATGAACCCCTGTCTCTTGCTCCCGGAGCCCCCGCCCTGCCTTTTGCCGCGCCACACTTCGTCAATCTGGTACTGGCCTCCGCCCCTTTGCCCTCCCATGGCCTGGTAACTACCACCCTGGACCTGGACCTGCAGTCCCGGGCCGAGGCCATCCTCACCTCCCACCGGGAACGCCTCCGGAGGCATGGCGCCCGCCAGGCAGCCCTGGTGGCCCTGGATAATCGCTCAGGCGAAATCCTGGCCCTGGTGGGCTCCCTGGAATACAGCCGCCGTGAGCAAGGCCTGGTCAACGGCGCCAGCGCCCAACGCTCCCCCGGCTCGGCCCTCAAGCCCTTCCTTTATGCCCTGGCCCTGGACCTGGGACTCACCCCGGCCACCCTGCTCCCGGATGTGGAGCGCCGTTACCGCATCCCCGGGGGCGAATTCCAGCCCTTGAACTTCGACCGCACCGCCCACGGACCCGTCTCCTTCCGGGAGGCCCTGGGCAATTCCCTTAACCTGTCGGCAGTGCGCCTCCTTTCCCATCTAGGTCCCGAGTGTTTTTACGCCACCCTGGAGAAACTGGAGCTCATCTCTCCTGCGGCGCCGGGCCCGGAGCACTATGGCCTGGGTCTGGTGGTGGGCAATGTGGAGGTGAGTCTCCTGGCCCTGGCCCAGGCCTACGCCACCTTAGCCAACGGCGGGCTTTTTCGCCCCCTCCGTCTCCTGAAGGACAGCCCGGAACCCCCGCCCCGGCGGGTCTTCTCCGCCCAGGCCGCCTACATCATCAGCGACATCCTGACCGATCCGGTGGCCCGGGGCCGGGTCTTTGGGGCCTCCCAGGCCATGAATCCCCCCTTCCCCCTCGCCCTCAAGACCGGCACTAGCAGCCGCTACCGGGACTGCTGGGCGGTGGGCTATACCCGGGACCATACCCTGGCGGTGTGGGTGGGGAACTTCGACGGCCACCCCACCCGGGAGGCCAGCGGAGCTCAGGTGGCCGCCCCCATCCTGGCGGCCTTGGCCGCGGAACTCTACCGCCACCGGCCCCCAGAGCCCCTGCCCCGGCCTGCGGGACTGGTGGCCATGGATATCTGCGCCTTTTCCGGCCAGCGCCCCGGGCCGGCCTGCCCGCACCGCACCCGGGAGCTGTTCATCGCCGGGGCCGAGCCCGGCGAGATCTGCACCCTGCACCACCCCGGGGAGCCCTGGCACCGCTTGACCCCGGAGTACGCCGGCTGGCTCAAGGGCCGCCACCTCAAAGCCAGCGCCGGCCGCTTCCGCCTGGCCGGGTTTCCCGCCGACCTGGAGCGCCTATTCCATCCCACCCCCATATCCACGACCCAGACTTGGCCCTCGCCGGCAAAGGGAGCAATTTCCATGCCAGATCGGCACACCACGGGGGGCGGGGTGTCCATTGTCCGGCCGCTGGCAGGGGAGCGGTATGTGCTGCCTCCAGGGTCGGCGTCCTTAAGCCTCACCGCCGCCGCGGAGGTGCAAGCCCCCCTGCCGGCGGTCAGCTGGTACCTCAACGGCCGGGAGCTGGCCCGGGTGGGGCCGCCCTATGAGGTGGAACTCCAGCTTCCCCGGGGCCGGCATCGCCTGGCGGCCCTGGACCCCCTAGGGTTTGGCGATGAGGTGGAGGTGAGGGTGGAATGAGGCGGCAGATGGGAAAAGGAGCCCACGCAGCGCAATTGACTCGTTTCAAAACTCATGGTGCGGTTATGCAGGAGAGACGCTTCCTTTACTAAGATTCACCTTTCTCAATTTTCCTGCCCTCACCATCCGGCGCCGCCAGGCCGGATTCTATGAGATAACGATTGACAAAGATTTTATTTCTTAAATATACACAGGCCATAAATTTTGTACATTGAGCGTCGGAATCTGCTTCTTTTATTATCACTCTTTTATGTAAAACCTGGCGTTTTAAGTAGTCAATTGTGTCAGCCTTGTCTTTTATTTTTACTCCTCGGAACCCCACTTTTCTGCCGTCATTTAATAAAATCGTGTTTTCATCAATGATGCGCACCACCCTGGGCAGGTCCTGCTGCCGGTAATCTGCCGCCAGGGCGTTCTGCTCCGGGAAAGCGTTCTGAATGGCGGGCACATAATCGATTTTCGGGAGCGGGGAAGGCTCTTTCCGGGTGATCAGGGTGACCCGCTCCTCAAAGGGCAGGCGGTGGGCCAGGCCCAGCTTCTCCCGGATGAGGGGGAGGAAGGTGTCGCTGATCTCATAGCCGATGGCATTGCGCCCCTGCTCCAGGGCCACCCTGGCCGTGGTGCCGCTCCCCAGGAAGGGGTCCAGCACCGTGTCGCCTACGAAGGTGAACATGCGGATGAGCCGGCGGGGCAGCTCCTCCGGGAACATGGCCTCATGTCCCACCTGCCTGGCGCCCCCGAAGTGCCAATGCCCGGCGAAGTACTCCTTCCACTCTTCTTTGCTTAACCGGGAAGCCTCCTTCACCTCCCGGCTCACCTTCTTCCCCGGGCCCGGCTTCTTGAAGATGAGGATAAATTCGTAATCGATCTCCACCAGGCCGTTGGGGGGATAAGGGTAGGAGCCCATGACCGGCGCGCCGCCGGTAGTGTTCATGGTGGTCTTTTTCTGCCAGATGATGCTCCCCAGGAAATCGAAACCCAGGCGCTCCCCCTGAACGATGATCTCGGCGTGCAGCGGGATGACCTTGTAGCGCCCGTAAATGGCGGCCCGGGCGAACTGATCCCCCACATTGACGGTAAGCCGCCCCCCGGGCCGCAGCACCCGGAAGCACTCCCCCCAGACCCGGTACAGATCCTGCAAATATTCATGCAGGCTCTGCCCGTAGCCGATCTGGCCGGGGACACCGTAGTCCTTGAGGTGCCAATAAGGGGGGGAGGTGACCACCAGGTCAACGCTGGCGTCGGCCGCCTCTGGCATGGAGCGGCTGTCCCCCAGAATGATTTTGGCCCAGGTATCCATGGTTTTAGGGGGTGGTTCGTGAAGGAGGGGGCCAAGGGGAGCTGACCCTGGACCGCCCTTTCCATCCCTCATAGGGTGCCACAGAATCTCTGCGTTTACAGATTATTGCCTTTGAGGCTCAAGCCCTTGAGGGGGGAGGCGGGTGAAGGAAGGGCTAAGGAAACACTGCTCACTGCGTTTCGCCCTTGCCTCATTTCGCCAGCCACCTCAGGGCCTGGCGCAGCAGCTCCTCCAGGGTTGAGGCCCCCTGGGCGGCGGCCGTCTCCAGGGCCTTGTCCGCCTGGGCCCGGGTATAACCCAGGTTGAGGAGGGCGGAGAGCGCATCCTCCCGGGCCTGATCCGGGGCGGGGCGGGGGCGTCCTTTCGGGACCGGCCGGGTTTTGTCTTTCAGCTCCAGGACGATGCGCTCGGCGGTCTTTTTCCCCACCCCGGGGATGGCCGCCAGCCGCCTAACGTCACCCGCGGCCAGGGCCTGGCGGAACTCCTCCGGCCCCACGCCGCTCAAGATATTCAGGGCCATGCGGGCCCCCACCCGGGGGATGCCCAGGAGCTGCAGGAACAGGTCCTTTTCCTCCGGGTCGGCAAAGCCGTACAGGTTCAGGGCCTCCTCCTGCAGGCGGGTGTGGATATGCAACGAGACCGCGGCCGGGGGTTCGGGCAGGGCGTAAAAGGTGGTGAGGGAAATGAAGACCTGATAGCCCACGCCGCCCACCTGCACGAGAATTTGGCCGGGGGTCTTCTCCAGGAGGCGGCCTTCCAGAAAGCCGATCATGGGGCGATCAGGGGGAGGCGCAGGTGGAAGAGGTGGCAGAGGCCCACCGCCAGGGCATCGGCGGCGTGCTGGCCGCTGACCTTCAGGCCCAAAAGCTGCTCCACCATGAGCTGCACCTGGGACTTGCTGGCCTGGCCGTAGCCCACCACCGCCTTTTTCACCACCAGGGCCGGATAGACCTGCACCGGCACCCCCATCTGGGCGGCGGCCAGGAGGATCACTCCCCGGACCTGTCCCAAGGTGAAGGCGCTTTTGACGTTGCGGGCCAGAAAGAGGTCCTCCAGGGCCAGGGTGTGGGGGCGGTGGCGCTGCAGGATCTCCAGCAGGGCGTCATAAATTTGACGCAGGCGCTCCGGCAGGGGGGCCCGGCCCCGCGGGGCAATCTGGCCGTGGGCCACATGGGCCACTTGCTGGCGCCCGCCGGCTACCACGCCAAAGCCGGTGGCCTGGGAGCCGGGGTCCACCCCCACCACCACCTGGGGCGTCACATCAGGGCCTCCATGATCTTGTCCGGGATGTCGAAGTTAGCGAAGACATTGCTGACATCGTCGTGGTCCTCCAGCATCTCCACCAGCTTGAGGACCTTCTGGGCCCGCTCCTCCTCGGTGATGGACACGGTGGTCTTGGGCCGGAGCTGAATTTCCGCCAAGACCGGTTTGAAGCCCTTGGCCTCCAGGGCTTCCTTGACCTCCACGAAATTGGCCGGGTCGGTGAGCACCTCCAGCTGACTGCCGGAATTCTGCAGGTCCTCGGCGCCGCACTCGAGGGCGGCCTCCAGGAGGGCGTCCTCATCCACCCCCTCAAAGACGATGACCCCTTTTTTGTCGAACATCCAGGCCACACAGCCCGGCTCGCCCAGGCTGCCGCCAAACTTGGCGAAGAGGTGCCGGACGTCGGCCACGGTGCGGTTTTTGTTGTCGGTGAGGCTCTCCACGATGAGAGCCACCCCCTCGGGGCCGTAGCCCTCGTAGTAGACCTCCTCCAGGGCGCTGCCGCCGCCCTCTTCGCCGGTGCCCTTGCGGATGGCCCGGATGATGTTCTCCTTGGGCATGTTCTCTTCCTTGGCGGCGGCGATGGCGGCTCTGAGCCTCGGGTTGCCGCTGGGATCCCCGCCCCCCAGGCGGGCGGCCACGGTGATCTCCTTGGCCAGCTTGCTAAAGATCTTCCCCCGCTTGGCGTCCACCGCGCCTTTTTTGCGTTTGATGGTGCTCCACTTGGAATGACCGGACATGGTCGCCCCACCTCCTTTCAGCCATGCTGCTCCGGGTTCTGGTCCGGCGGCCCTGAAGCTCCCCGTTTTTTGAGGCCCACCAGGTAAAGTTCCCGGCTGGCCGCCCGGGAGCCGGGCGGTTTGGCCCGGTGGACCTCGGCAAAGACCTGCCGCACCTCCGCCACCAGCGCCGGGAGCTCCGGCCCCTCGAAGACCTTGACCAGGAAATGGCCGCCCGGCCGCAAAAGCTCCCGGGCCGCGGCCAGGGCTGCCCGGGCCAGGGCCAGGGAGCGGCTTTCGTCCACCTCCCGGATGCCGCTGGTTAAGGGCGCCAGGTCACTCACCACCAGGTCGAAGACCGCCGCCTTTTCCCGGAGGGCTGCCAAGTCTAGACTTTGCACATCCCCGGCCAGAAAGTCTAGGGGTGGCTTCAGGGGCACCGCCGGCGGGTTCAGGTCCACCCCCAGCACCAGCCCCTCCGGGCCCACCCGCTCGCCCAGGTATTGCAGCCAGGACCCGGGGCTGCAGCCCAGATCCAGCACCCGCTGCCCCCGGCGTACCAGATGATATTTGGCATCCAGGGCCTTGAGTTTGAAGACGGCCCGGGAAACGTACCCGGCTTCCCGGGCTTGGCGCCGGTAGGGGTCCGGCACTCCGGGGCGCGGCATGGCCGTTCATATCCTATCTCATGGGATTAATTGACATTTACCATGCTGAGCCCGGCTTGGCAATGAAAAAGCCCACAGCGCCTTTCCGTCAAAAAATTGACTCACCGCCTCTTCTTTGACGCCGGCCAAAGTCTGGGTGAACGGAACTGGCAGCAATATCAAAGAGATAGTCCTCAAACCCCCATGGCCGGTCTTGGCACGAGGCTTGCTCACCCTCAGGTGACCTCCTGACCGGTGAGGGAGACATGACCGAGGCGACCCCGAAAAAACCCCGACGTCTCAAACTCCTGCTCCTGGCCGCGGTGACCCTGTTGCTTCTGTCCGGCGGCGGCCTGGCCTATCTGATCCTGACCGACGACCCCTCGGCGGCCGGCCCCCCGGCCGGCGGCAAGGAGGAAGCCAAAGCCGGCCCCGGCGCCACCATGTCCCTGGAGCCCTTCCTCATCAATCTGGCGGACCAGGAGACCCGCCGCTACCTGAAGATCAAGGTGGAGCTGGGGGTGGACCAGGACAAGACCATCAAGGAGCTGGAAAAGGTCCTGCCCCGCATCCGGGACGCTTTTATCCTGCTTCTGGGGAGCAAAACCTACAAGGATGTGGCCACCCCTGAAGGCAAGCTGCGCCTGAAAGAGGAGATGCTGCAGCAGCTGGCCCAGATCCCCGGGGGGAAGAAGGTCAGGGAAGTTTTCTTCACCGAGTTTGTGGCCCAATAGGAGGGGCGCGGTGAACAAGGTCCTGTCCCAGGAAGAGGTGGATGCCCTGCTCAAGGGGTTGGTGGACGGCGACATTGAGGCGGAGAGTGAACCCCGTCCCCTGCCGGAGGGGGTCATCCCCTACGACTTCACCTCCCAGGAGCGCATCATCCGGGGCCGCATGCCCACCATGGAGGTGATCAACGAGCATTTTGCCCGGGCCTTCCGCATCTCCTTGTCCATGATCCTGCGGCGCACCGTGGATTTGCAGACCAATTTTGTCCAGATGCAGAAATATGGGGAAGTCCTGCGCTCCCTCCCCATGCCCTGCAGCTTTCACATCTTCAAGATGGAGCCCTTAAGGGGACAATGCCTCCTGGTGGTGGACAGCAAGCTGGTCTTCACCCTGGTGGAATGCTTCCTGGGGGGCAACGCCCGGATGCGCTTCAAGATCGAGGGCCGGGATTTCACCACCATCGAACGCCGCCTTATCCAGAAGGTAGTGCTCATGGCCTTCCAGGACCTGGAGAAGGCCTGGCACCCGGTGCACCCCGTGAAGATGCACCTGGTGCGGGTGGAGATCAACCCCATGTTCGTGGGGGTGGCCACCCCCAACGACATCATGGTGGTGAGCCGCTTCCAGGTGGAGATGGAGCAGGCGGACGGCTACCTCACCCTGTGCATCCCCTACGCCACCATCGAGCCCATCAAAGGCCGGCTGTACTCCGGTTTCCAGAGCGAGCAGCTGGAGATGGACAACCGCTGGACCCAGCGCATCCAGGAAGAGCTCAAGGACATGCCGGTGGAGGTGGTGGTGGAACTGGCCTCCACCACCATGCGGGCTCGGGACATCCTCAATCTGACGGCGGGCGACATTATCGTCTTTGAGAAGAAGATCACGGAGCCGCTGGTGGGCAAGGTGGCGGGCATCCCTAAGTTCACCGGCTTTGCCGGCCAGTTTCAAAAGGCCCGGGCCCTGAAAATTCAGCGACTCCTCTATCCCCATGCCTGAGCGGGAGGACCCCTGCATCATGGCCCATGATCCGAAAACCCAGTCTGCCAGTGATTTTGATTGGGACACCGCCCTGGATGAGCCGATGACCGCAACGGTGCCACAGCCATCGGCGGCAGCCCCGGCAGGAACCGACCCCCAGCGGCCCGAGGACAACCCCGGTGAGTCTCCCAACCTGGCCCTGCTCCTGGATATTCCTTTGGAAATCACCGCCGAGTTGGGCCGCACCCGCATGATCATCAACGACCTCCTGCAACTGGGCCAGGGCTCGGTCATCGAACTCAACAAGCTGGCGGGGGAGCCCCTGGAGATCCTGGTGAACCAAAAACTCATCGCCCGGGGGGAAGTGGTGGTGGTCAATGAAAAATTCGGCATCCGGCTGACGGACATCATCAGTCCGGTGGACCGCATCAAGCAGCTGGGATGAGCATGGGCGAAGGGCTCTGGAATCTGGCGGCCGCGAGGACAGGGCAGATGGCGGGACTGGCGGTCCTGTCGGACGCCTCTAGCTCTCTGGCGGGGGAGCTCCTCCGGGTCCTGGGGGTACTCCTGGGCCTGCTGGGCCTGTTGGTGGCGGGCCTGCACCTGCTGCGCCGCTTCCGTCTCGCTCCCGTCTCCCGGGCGCCGTATATCCAGGTGCTCTCCACCCACTACCTGGCGGCCCGTCAGGCCCTGTGGGTGGTGGCGGTGGGGCGCCAACGGTTTCTCTTGGCCTCCAGCCCCGAACGGGTGGAGCTGCTCACCGCCCTGCCTGACGGGGAGGCGCCGGACCCCGGTGAGCCAGTTCCCCAGGAGGACAGGGCATGAGGTACCTCACGGCAGGCCTGGGGGGGGTGATTCTGGCCTTGTGGCCGGGGAGCGGCGGGGCCGCAGGCTGGGGTCTGGAGCAGGCCTTGGCGCCCCAAGGCCTCAGCCTCTCCCTGAAACTGCTCTTTCTCCTCACCGCCCTCTCCCTGGCCCCGGCCCTCCTCATCATGGTCACCTCCTTCACCCGCCTGGTGGTGGTCTTCGCCTTCCTGCGCCACGCCCTGGGCACCCAGCAGCTGCCGCCCAACCAGATCCTCATCGCCCTGGCCCTCTTCCTCACTCTCTTCATCATGGCGCCGGTGTGGCAGGAGGTGCAGGAGCAGGCCCTGAGCCCGTACATCGAGGGCCGGATCCAGGGGGAGGAGGCGCTGAGTCGGGGTCTGGAGCCCCTGCGTCGCTTCATGTTCAAGCAGACCCGGGAAAAGGACCTGGCATTGTTCGTCAGCCTGATGAACCGGCCCAAACCCCAGAATTTCGCCGAAGTGCCCACCACCGCGGTCATCCCGGCCTTCATGATCAGCGAACTGCGGACGGCCTTTGAGATCGGCTTTCTCTTGTTTTTGCCCTTTCTCGTCATTGACATGGTGGTGGCCTCGGTGCTCCTGTCCATGGGCATGATGATGCTGCCGCCGGTGATGGTCTCCCTGGTCTTCAAGGTGCTGCTCTTTGTCCTGGTGGACGGTTGGAATCTGGTGGTGGGTTCCCTGGTGCGGAGTTTCCACTGACCCTGGGGGAGGAAAAAGGATGAGCCCGGAATTGGTCTTGGAACTGAGCCGTCAGGCGGTCAAGGTGACCCTCCTGGTGAGTCTGCCCATCCTGGGCGTCGGCTTGGTGGTGGGGATTCTGGTGAGCCTCTTCCAGGCGGCCACCCAGATCCAGGAGATGACCCTCACCTTTGTCCCCAAGATCGTCAGCATCTTTGTGGGCCTGCTGCTGTTGCTCCCCTGGATCATGAACCAGCTCATGGGCTTTACCATGGAGCTGGTGGGCAACCTGCCCCGCTATATCCGCTGAGAGGTGGGGGAATGGACGGGCTTCTGGGTCTGTGGCAGCCCTTTCTCTTGGTGACCCTGCGCACCAGCTGCCTGCTCGTCTTTTGGCCGGTCTGGGACCACCGCCTCCTCCCCCTGCCGGTGAAGGCGGCCTCCCTGCTGGCCCTGTCCTTCTGCCTGACGCCGGTGGTGGCTCCGCATGTGCCGGGGTGGCCTAGTTCTCTCGCGGGTCTGCTCTTCCTGGTGGGGCGGGAGGTGTTCCTGGGGTTCTGTCTCGGGCTCACCCTGCGTTTTCTCTTAAGCGGGGTCCAGATGGCGGGCAACCTGGTCTCCCTGCAGATGGGCTTCGGCATGATCACCCTCATCGATCCCCAGAGCCCCGCCCAGAATACCATCGTGGGCGAGCTCCTGGTCAAGATCGCCGTGCTGCTCTTTTTGGTGGGGGATGGGCACCATTTCCTGCTGCGCCTGCTGGTGCGGAGTTTCACCGAGGTCCCCCTGGCTGGTGACCCGGCCCTGCCCGGGGGGCTCCTTCCCTGGCTGGCGGGCCTGGGCCGGTTAATGTGGCAGGTGAGCGTAAAACTGGCGGCGCCCCTCATGGCCCTTTTCTTTCTGGTGCAGGTGGCCCTGGGGCTGGTGTCCCGGGCGGTGCCCCAGGTGCAGGTGATGCTTTTGAGCTTTCCCCTCACCATTGCCCTGGGGCTTGTCACCTTGTCTTTGTTGCTCACTTTGCTGGGGCCCTTCCTGACGGAGCAGTTCCGGGCCTTGGAGCTGCCGGTGGCCCAGGGCTTGCGGGCCTTTTCCGGGTAAACCATGGCTGAGGACTCCTACCAGGACCGGACCGAGCAACCCACTCCCAAGCGGCGCCAGGAGGCCCGCCGCCGGGGCCACATTGCCCGCAGCCGGGACCTGAGCACCGCCCTGGTCCTCTTCACCGGCCTGGGGCTACTGGTGGTCTGGGGTCCCTGGGCGGCGGCCCGCCAGAAGGTGTGGCTCAGCACCTGGCTGGCCACCTTGCAGCCGGGATGGGGGCAGCCCGGGGAAGTGTGGCGCCTCTTTCAGGGGCTCAGTCTCGCTCTGGCCGGACTGCTGGCCCCGGTGCTGCTGGGCCTCATGGTGGCTTCCCTCGCCGCCGCCGCGCTCCAGGGAGGCTTCCTCTTTGCCCCCCAGCGCCTGGCCCCGGATCTTTCCCGGCTGCTCCTGCTGCCCGGGCTGAAGCGGCTCTTCTCCGGGCAATCCTTCCTTGAATTGGCCAAGGCCCTGCTCAAGGTGGCCCTGATCGGCGTCATCGCTTATCTCACCGTGGCCCCCCTGTTCCCCCGGGTGCCGGAGCTGCTCTTCTCCGACCCGGCCCGCCTGCCGGAATTTCTGGCCTCCGCCGGTTTCAAGGTGGGCTGGCGCATCCTTCTGGGCCTCCTGGTCCTGGGGATTCTCGACTACCTCCTGCAGCGCTACCGCTTCGAGAAAAATCTTCGCATGACCAAGCAGGAAGTGAAGGAGGAGATGCGCCAGACCGAGGGCGACCCCCGCATCAAGGCCCGGATGCGCAGCCTCATGCGCCAGATGGCCACCCGGCGGATGATGGCGGAGGTCCCCCGGGCGGATGTGGTCATCACCAACCCCACCCACGTGGCGGTGGCCCTGAAATACGACGGGGCCACCATGATCGCCCCCCAGGTGGTGGCCAAGGGGCAGGGGTTTGTGGCCCTGAAGATCATGGCCCTGGCCCAGGAGGCCGGCGTGCCTCTGGTGGAGAACGTGGCGCTGGCCCGGACCCTCTATAAATCCGTGGAGCTGGGGGCCTTCATCCCCACCAGCCTCTACCGGGCGGTGGCCGAAGTGTTGGCATATGTCTATAGCCTGCGGGGCCGCCGGCCTCACCAGGGAGGCGCCCGATGACCCCCACGGCCGCCGGTCAGGTTCAGGCTTTTCCCAAGGTAGGCCTCCACAAGGGCGAGCTCTTCGTGGCCTTGGGGGTGATCATCACCCTCCTGGTGATGATCTTTCCCTTGCCCCGCACCCTTTTGGATCTGCTCCTGAGCTTCAACCTGACCTTTTCTTTGATGGTGCTCCTCTTATCCCTTTACACCATCAAGCCCATCGAGTTCTTCATCTTCCCGTCGCTGTTGCTGGTCACCACCCTCTTTCGCCTCTCTTTGGGGGTGGCCTCCACCCGCCTCATCCTGCTGCATGGCGGCGAGGGTCTGGAGGCCGCCGGGGTGGTCATCCGCTCCTTCGGCAGTTTCGTGGTGGGGGGCAATTATGTGGTGGGCGGCATCATCTTCATCATCCTGGTGATTATCAACTTCATCGTCATCATCAAAGGCTCCACCCGCATCGCCGAGGTGGCGGCCCGCTTCACCCTGGACGCCATGCCCGGCAAGCAGATGAGCATCGATGCGGATCTCAACGCCGGCTACATCGACGATCAGGAGGCCCGCCGCCGCCGGGCCAACCTGGCCCGGGAGGGGGAATTTTACGGCGCCATGGACGGAGCCTCCAAGTTTGTGCGGGGCGAGGCCATGGCCGCCCTGCTGATCATGGTCATCAACATCGTGGGCGGCCTCATCATCGGAGTGGCCCAGCACGGGCTCACCCTGGCCGAGGCGGCCCAGACCTACACCCTCCTCACCATCGGCGAAGGCCTGGTGAACCAGATTCCCGCTCTCTTTGTCTCCACCGCCGCGGGTCTGGTGGTGAGCAAGGCGGCGTCGGAAGCCAGCCTGGGGGAGGAATACGCCGCCCAGTTCGTCCTGAAGCCCCAGGCCATGAGCGTGGCCGCCGGCATCATCTTTCTCGTGGGCCTCATTCCCGGCCTGCCGCATCTGCCCTTCCTCATCCTGGCGGTGGTGACCGGCGGCCTCTCCTACGTGGCCTGGAAGGTGCGGGAAAAAGAGGCGGAGGAGGCGGCCCGGCAAACCGCAGTTAAGCCGCCCCCCAAGAGTGACCCCCTGGAGTCCCTCCCTACCCTGGATCTCTTGGAGCTGGAAATCGGCTACGGCCTTATCCCCCTGGTGGATGAGAGCCAGGGCGGCGAACTCCTGGAGCGGGTGCGGGCCCTGCGCCGCCAGTTCGCCCAGGAGATGGGGGTGGTGATTCCTCCCATTCACATCCGGGACAACCTGCAGTTCAAACCGGGCAAGTATGCGGTGTTCCTCAAAGGCGTGGAGGTGGCCCAGGGCGAGATCATGGTGGGCTACTACCTGGCCCTCAGCCCTGGTGAGACTGTCCGCCCCCTGGAGGGCATCCCCACCCGGGAGCCCACCTTCCAGCTCCCGGCCCTGTGGATTCCCGCCTCCCGCAAGGAGGAGGCCCAGCATCTGGGCTATACCGTGGTGAATGGGGCCAGCGTCATCATCACCCACCTGGGGGAGATCATCCGGCGCCACTGCGATGAGCTGTTAGGCCGCCAGGAGGTGCAGCACCTGCTGGACAAGCTGGCCAAGACCCATCCCAAGGTGGTGGAGGAGCTGGTCCCGGGCCTGCTCTCTTTGGGCACCATCCAGAAGGTGCTCCAGAACCTGGTGCGGGAACGGGTCTCCATCCGGGACCTCCTCACCATCATGGAGACCCTGGCGGACTATGGCAGTTACACCAAAGATCCCGAGATCCTGACGGAATATGTGCGGCAGCGCCTGAGCCGGGCGCTGATGAAGGCCCTGGAGACCCCGGACCGCCGGCTGGCCGTGTACACCCTGGACCCCTTTGTGGAGGATTTGATCAAAGACAGTCTGCAACGCACGGAGTTCGGGGTCTATTCGGCCCTGGCGCCGGAGACCGCGGAAGAAATCCTCGCCGCCTGCCGCCGGGCGGTGGAGCGCTGCGCCTTGGAGAATCTGCCGCCGGTGCTGGTCTGTTCCCCCGGGGTGCGGCGGCACCTGGCCCGCCTGCTGGAGCGCTCCCTGCCCCAGATGCAGGTCGTGTCCACCCACGAGCTGAACACTGATCTGCCCATCCAGTCCCTGGGAGTGGTGAGTGTGGGCCATGGAGCTTAGAACCTTTGTGGGCCCGGATCTGCAGGAGACCCTGGCCCGGGTGAAACGGGAGCTGGGGCCGGAGGCCATCATCCTCTCCACCCAGTCCCGGCGCCCGGCCCGAGGGGGAAGCGACCGCCGGCACCGGGAAGTCGAGGTGGTGGCGGGCCTGCCCGGAGTGGGCATCCCGGGGACGGGGAGCCCGCCTGCGGGGCCCGACTCCCCGGAGGGCTTTTCCCCGCTTTTGGCGGCCCTGCATCAGGAGCTCCGGGAGGTGAAAACCCTGTTGCGCCGCCGGCTGCATCAGGAGGCGGTCCCGGGGTGGCTCAGGGCGTATCCGGAGGCGACGGCCTTCTTCCACCGGCTGTCCGGGGCGGGACTCAGCGCCTTGGTCCTGGAAAAATGGCTGGCCCAGGTCCGCCGGCTCCTGAACGGCCATCGGGGTCCAGAGAAGGAGAGCCAGGTGGCGCTTCGGGCGCTGATGCACCTCTTGCCGGTCGGTCTGCCGGCAAGGTCCGAGAAAGGCTGCCCCCGGCGCATGGTGCTGGTGGGGGCAAGCGGCGTGGGCAAGACCACCACCCTGGCCAAATTGGCCATCAAGGCCGCCTTGGTGGAGGGCAGACGGGTGGGCCTCATCTCCCTGGATCATGAGCGGTTGGGGGCGGTGGAGCAGTTGGCCGGCTTTGCCCGCCTGGCCGGTCTCCCCTGCCTGTCGGCCACCGGTCGGGAAGAATTGCTCCAGTGCCTGGAAAGCCTGACCCATTGCCAGGACATCTTCATTGACACCCCCGGCTTCAATCCCTGCCGCCCAGGCCTGGGGGAGCATCTCCGGCACCTGCTGGGGGACCTGCCGGTGGAATGCCATCTGCTGCTGCCCGCTCCGGCCTCCGAAAGCCATCTGGCCCTGACCCTGCAGGCTTTCGGAGCCCTGCCGCTGGCCTCGGTTCTCTTGAGCAAGGTGGATGAAACTGAGGATATGGCGGGGTGCATCAACCAGCTCTGCCTAAGTGGGCTTTCGGTCTCATACCTCACCACCGGTCCCCGGGTCCCGGAGGATGTGGAGGCCGCCACCGCTGCCCGCTTAGCCTCACTGATCCTGGCCTCCCGGCGGCCGGAACCGGTTGTGGCCGCCGCCACCCTCTTAGGAGAGGTCGCCTTGCATGCAGACTAACAAGGCTAAAAAGACGCTCTCTGTGGCCATGTGGATGCCGCCTATCCCCCGGGTCATTGCCGTCACCTCCGGGAAGGGGGGGGTGGGCAAATCCAACCTAGTGGTCAATCTCGGGCTGGCCCTGGCCCGCCAAGGCCTTAAGGTCCTCCTCATCGACGCCGATCTGGGGTTGGGGAATCTGGACATCCTCCTGGGCCTGACCCCCCACTTCACCATTCACGATGTATTGGCCCGGCGCAAAGCCCTGGCGGAAGTCGTGGTGCACGGACCCGAGGGCCTGCGCATCCTGCCCGCCTCCTCAGGGATACCGGAAATGGCCGATCTGGAGCCGCACCAGAAACTCTTCCTCCTCCATGAGCTGGACAATTTGGGGGAGGATCTGGATGCGGTGCTCATCGACACCGGTGCGGGCATCTCCCGCAATGTGCTCTTCTTCAACCTTGCGGCCCAGGAGATCCTGGTGGTGGCCACCGGGGAGCCCACCTCCATCACCGATGCCTATGCCCTGATGAAAGTATTGGCCCTCCAGCATGGGGAGCGGCGCTTCCGCTTGGTGGTCAACGGGGTCCCCCATCCTGAAGACGGCCAGGTGGTTTACCGCACCCTGCTCAAAGTCACCGAGCGCTTCCTGGGCGAGGACATCGCCCTGGATTATCTGGGGGTTATCCCCCACGATGAGGCCATCGGCCGGGCGGTCCTGAAACAGCAGCCGGTGCTGCAGATTTATCCCAAAGCCAAGGTCAGCCGCTGGATCACCGAGCTGGCCGCCCGGCTGTGGGCTTCCAGTCCGCCCGCGGTTTCTCTCAGCAACGTGAAATTCTTCTGGCAACGGTTGGCACAGACGCCGATATGAGGGTCAGGGACTGATGAAGAAACAACAGTTGGCGCAGGTGCAGACGGGTGTTGGGCCGGAGCAGTGGCCGGAAGTGGTGGATGCCGCCTGGCAGGAGCAGATGGTCGTCCAGTATGCCCCCCTCATTAAATATATTGCCGGGCGCTTGGCCCTCCGGCTCCCCTCTCACATTTCCATGGACGACCTCATCAGCTCGGGGATCATCGGCCTCATCGATGCCATCCACAAATTTGATCCCAGCAAGAACATCAGTTTCAAAACCTATGCGGAATTTCGCATCAAAGGGGCCATCCTGGACGAACTGCGCAGCCTGGATTGGATTCCCCGCTCCGTGCGAAAGAAATCCCACCTTTTGGAAAAGGCCTGCGCCGAGTTGGAACGCCATCTGGGCCGGCCGCCGGAGCCCGAGGAGATCTCCCAGGCCCTGGGTCTGGAGCTGGAAGAGTTTTACCAGCTTCTGGATGAGACCAAGGCGGTATCCCTGGTGGAGCTGGAGGGCCTCTGGCGGGGCCACCGGGCTGCGCCGGAGCTCTCCGAGAGCGAGATCACCGAAATTCTCCAGGACGACAACGCCCGGGATCCCTTCCTGGCGCTCCATTTTTCCGAATTGCAGGACATCATGGTGCAGGCCATCGATTCCCTGCCGGACAAAGAAAAGCTGCTGATTTCCCTCTATTATTATGAAGAGCTCACCATGAAGGAAATCGGGGAGATCATGGGCTACACCGAATCCCGCATCTCCCAGCTGCATACCCAGGCCATGGTGCGGCTGCGGGCCAAGCTCCGGGAAGCCCTGCAGCAGGGGGGGAAGTGATGCGGCGTCTCCTTCTCTTCGGGGCGGTGGTGGGGCTGATGCTATCGGGGGTTGGCAATGTGTTGGCGGCCCCAGACCCTCCTCCCCTGGAGGCTCGCCCCTCCGATGGGGAAAATCCCCCGGAGTTCGGCCACCCCCGGCTGAGCACCCCTTTTTACCTCTTTCGGGAGCGGCCCCGCCAGGTGTGGCTGGAAAGGATCTATCTTTTGGTTTCTGACCCGGAAGGAGAAAAGCTGGCCCGGCAACTGGAACAACCGGGCCTGCGCGCCGCCATCTATGATGCCTTGCAGCGCAGTCAGGACAATGTGGAAGAAGAGGTCCACCGGGAGCTGGAGCGGCTCTTGGGGGAAGAGGCCAGCCGCCGGGTGGGTCTCAGCCGGGCTTTTCTCCTCGGTCCCTGAAGGAGGATGCCATGGATGCCGGTGAGGTGCCGAAAATTGCCGACCCCCTGATCCTGGAACGCCTGGGGGACTCGCCCGGCCAACGTCAGCCAGGGGAGCAGCGGCCCCGGTCGCCGGGAAGAAGGAGGCCTGGCCATGAAGACCCGGGGGAGATCCCGGCGTCCGGACAAGAAGGCAAGGTGGACATCAGGGCCTGAACGAGGCCCACGCCCAGGAGTTGGAAGGTTTCCTCCAAGGGTCAGGACGGGGGTTGCGGGGAAAGGGTGCATGGCTGCCGACGGCGTGGAAGGAAGAGGTTCGGGACGTCCTTGGCCGGATCTCCCGATTCCCGGCTCTGTCCCGGGGCCAGAGGGCCTTGGGGGGCCAGGATGCCATACTTCTCTGCCTGTCAGATGGCAGGGCTGGGGTGCTGGGACCTGCCGGGACGAGAACCTTGAGCCGACAAAAGGAAAATGCCCTCTCGCTGACCTTGTTGGGGCCAGGGGCGGGGCGGCGGGACAATGACGGGAGCCCAATAGGCGAGGCTAGTGGAGGTCTATATCCCTTCGGCTGACGGGAAGCCGCAGCGGGGCAATGGAGAGAGGGAAATGGGAGCGCCCTCGGCCCAGTTTTCTTAGGCGGGTCTCTTTAAGATGAAGATGGGCCCGGGACATTTGGGGAGCACCTTCCCGGAGCAGGGAGGTGAGACAAGATGACACACCTGGAATATTGGCTCTGGGGGCAAATCGCCCTGGAGGCCGTGCTGGTGGGGGTGGTGGCCTGGTATCTGCTGCGACTGCGCCACTTGAGCCGGTCCCTCAGCGGCCTCTCGGGGCCGGATAACCCCGCTGTGGCTGCCGTGGCGGCGCTGGAGCAGCGACTGACGGGAGTGGAACACCGGATATCTCAATTGGAGGCGGCCGCCCAGGGCCCGGAGGATCGGCTCCTGGCACCCTCGGAGGCTTCGGGAGGCTGGCCAGCCGGTGCACGGAGGTCACCCGAGCCGGGTAGCGGCGCCAGCTTGCGGGCCCAAGTGGAGGAGCTTTCCCGCCAGGGCCTGCGGCCGGAGGAGATCGCCCAGCGCCTGGGCCTGCGGCCGGCCGAGGTCAAGGTGGCTTTGGAACTGGCCCGATTGCGTCCTGCCTGAGGAGGTCCGGGGGCCTAAGAAATTCCCCGCCGGCAGGGAGTTGACCCCAAAAACCTGGCCGCCTCCGTCATAAAGAAGAAGGGTGGAATCTCATCGGAAAAGGTAAGAAGCATGGTTGGGGCTGCCGGGTCCCCTCCCATTAATCCACCCCCTGTTAAGCTTTTGTTTCACCCATTACACTATTAAGGGACTGTGGCAGATAGCTTTGAGGGCCAGGGGCCGTGGATCTTTGGCCCTGCTCCCAGCCTCACTTTGTCAATCCCAAAATTTTATTAACGCCATCGAGGCCTTGATCTGAATGCCCAAAACCCAGGTTGAGGAAAGGGCGGGGGCACTGACCCCCGACTCTCCCCTCAAAAATAACTTTCGCACCGGTCCCTTTGGCTCCCGCAGGTGATATCCGCCTGGACTTGGGCTCCCCCAAGGCTGGCGGGGGTGGCCTTTTTTGGGCTTGTCCCGGGAGCCTCAGGGCGCGATAGTGCGGGAAAACTTTTCCGGCTGAATTCAGGAAGGGAAGCAAGCCGCGATGGACTTGCAAGACTGGCGGCGGCGGCTGACGGTGGCGAAGGGGGAGGCCCCGGCGGACCTGGTGCTCACCGGTGGCCGGGTGGCCAACGTCTTCACCGGGGAGTGGCTGACGGCGGAGGTGGCCTTGGTGGACGGTGTGGTGGCCGGGCTGGGGGAGGGCTACCCCGGCCCCAGGCTGGACCTGGAGGGCAGCTATCTTCTCCCCGGCTTCATCGATGGGCACCTTCACCTGGAAAGCAGCCTCCTCACCCCCCGGGAGCTGGCCCGGGCCCTTTTGCCCTGGGGCACCACCGCGGTGGTGGCCGACCCCCATGAAATCGCCAATGTCTGGGGCACGGCGGGCCTGGAGTATCTTCTGGCTGCCAGCGAGGGCCTGCCCCTGGACTTTTTCTTCCTGCTGCCTTCGTGTGTGCCGGCCTCCCCCCTGGAGTCCGCCGGGGCCCGGCTGGAGGCGCCGGACCTAGCGCCCTATTGCGGCCATCCCCGGGTGCTGGGGCTGGCGGAGGTGATGAATTTCCCCGGGGTGCTGGCCGGCGATGCCAAACTTTTGGCCAAGTTGAGCCTCTTTCCTGAAGGCCCGGTGGACGGCCACGCTCCGAGCCTTTCTGGTAAGGCCCTGCAGGCCTACCGCCTGGCCGGCATCGCCTCGGACCACGAAAGCACCACCGCCCAGGAAGCCCGGGAGAAGCTCCGGGCCGGATTTTACCTCATGGCCCGGGAAGGCAGCCTGGCCAAAAACCTGGCGGCCCTCCTGCCCGGAGTGCCGCCGGCAGCCTGGCGCCGGGTCATGGTGGTCACCGATGACTGCCACCCCCTGGACCTGGAGGAAGGCCATCTCAACCGGCGGCTGGCCCGCCTGGTGGAGCTGGGTCTGGACCCCCTCTTGGCCGTGACCCTGGCGACCCTCAACCCCGCCGAATATTTCCGCCTCCGGGACCGGGGCGCCATTGCCCCGGGCTTCCGGGCCGACCTGGTGGCGGTGGAGGATCTCAGGGATTTCCGGGTGCGGCTGGTTCTCAAGGACGGCCGTCCCGTGGTTCAGGAGGGAAACCTGACTGAGGAGCTGCCGGAGCCGACCGCCCCTCCGCCGTCCCGGGGCTTTCAGGTTCAGGGACTCAGCCGGGAGGCCCTGTCGCCCCCGGTGGCCGGGGAGGTGGTGAAGGTCATCGGCCTCATCCCCGGTCAGCTCCTCACCGACAAGCTGGTGCTGCCCACGCCGGTCAAAGACGGCCGCCTGGCCGCGGACCCTGGCCGGGACCTCCTCAAGCTGGCGGTCATCGAGCGCCACCACGGCACCGGCAACCTCGGCCTCGGGCTGGTCCAGGGCTTCGGCCTGAAAAACGGAGCCCTGGCGTCCTCGGTGGCCCATGACTCCCACAACCTGGTGGTGGCGGGGGTGAGCGAGGAGGACATGCTCCTGGCGGCGGAGCACCTTATCCGCCAGGGGGGCGGCCTGGCGGTGGCGGCCGGCGGCCGGATTCTGGCGGAGCTCCCACTGCCCCTGGCCGGCCTGCTGAGCCCGGCCCCCCTCCCGGAGGTGGCGGCAGCCCTGCGGCGCCTGCACCGGGCCTACCATGACCTGGGCGGCACCCTGCCGGACCCCTTCATGGCCCTCTCTTTCCTGGCTTTGCCGGTCATCCCGGCCCTGAAGCTCACCGACCTGGGGCTGGTGGATGTGACCCGTTTCCAGGTGGTGCCTCTTTTCGGGGCGGATTAAAAATTTTCTGTTCTTGACCGCCGCACTTCTCGTATAATGGGATCGGGCAGTCAGGTTCCGGAAGGCCGCCAGAGGTTGCCTTCCTCCCTCCCCAACTCCGACTTTCTTTAATTATGGCTCACCTTTTCTAGGGGGCCTCAGGAGGTGACAGAGACTCGGGCAAGACATGGCCAAGCTGCTCACCTCCCGGCCCGCCCCGGGAAGCGTAGTTCGTTCCGATCTCAGCCAGTGAGGCGCACTCAATTCAGGGAGAAAGGCGTCCGCCGGACTTTTTAATACTTTCCTCCCCAGTTCAAATTTTGCAGGCCACAATGCCGGGATAACCAGAGAGCCGGCCTTGACGACGGCCGCTTTCGGGCGCCCGGTCGAGGACTTCCAGCCATGAGGGCATCAAGGGCAGTATCCTCCGCCTGGGGCGGGGGTTTACTTCACCGGCCCCGGAGGCCGGGGCCAAGGAGGTGGCGGCGTCACTGCGTGCCAGGAAGACTGCCTGTGGCCAGGGTCCTGAAGTTTGGCAACGACAACAAGCCGCAAGGAGGAGGTGCCCATGGTTTCCAGACGGGTTGTGGTATGGCTGACCCTGCTCTGCTTTCTCACCGTTCCCGTCCTGGCGCTGGCCCAGGCTAAGCCCGAGGACGCCCAGGCTTGGGTGAAAAAGGGGATCGAATTTTACAAAGCCAACGGCAAAGACAAAGCTCTGGCGGCCTTCAGCGACCCCAAAGGGGAATTCATGAAGGGCGACCTCTACATCTACGTCCTGGACCTGAACGGCAAGATGCTGGCCCACCCCAAAGCCGAGCTGGTGGGGAAGGATTTCATGGTGGTCAAAGATGCGGACGGCAAAACCTTTGCCGTGGACATCGTCAAAACCGCCAAGGAGAAGGGCAGCGGTTGGGTGGACTATAAGTGGGAAAACCCCGCCACCAAGGCTGTGGACCCCAAAACCGTGTACTTTGAGAAGGTGGACGACCTGATCATCTGCAGCGGTGCTTACAAGAAGTAAGACTGGTGACAGGGGGGCAGGGAGGAGCATGCCCGGCCCCCCTTTGTCTTTTTCCTGGTTCTCTAAAATTTTACAGAAAATCAAGGTGTTGGCCTTAACATACCCAAGTCGGGAAAGGATTTTAAGAGGCGGCGGGAGGCCCTGGTCTCCCGGTCTCCCTGCTCATCCCTAACGCACCGGTCCTAACGCCGGCCACGCGCTGGCAAAGCCGGCCAATCGGGCGGCCAGCCCGGTTGGCCTCTTTGTTTTCGGATTCCGGCCCCCAGGCCCCCGCCGGCTTTGACGCCCCGGCGGGATTTGATAAAATAACCCGGGGAGGAAGGTATTGATGCTCTATTCACGGCTGCTCATCCCCACCTTGAAGGAAAACCCCGCCGAGGCGGAGGCGGTCTCCCATCGCCTGCTCCTGCGGGCCGGCATGATCCGCAAGCTGGCCTCGGGCATCTATAATTACCTGCCCCTGGGGCTCAGGGTGTTGCGCAAGGTGGAGGCCATCGTCCGGGAGGAGATGAACCGGGCCGGGGCCCAGGAGGTGCTCCTGCCCGCGGTGCAGCCCGCCGAACTGTGGCTGGAGTCCGGCCGCTGGCAGGTCTACGGCAAGGAACTGCTGCGCTTCAAGGACCGGCATCAGCGGGACTGCTGCTTCGGGCCCACCCACGAGGAAGTGATCACCGACCTGGTGCGCCGGGAGGTGCATTCCTACCGGCAGCTCCCCTTGAACCTCTACCAGATCCAGGTGAAGTTCCGGGACGAGATCCGGCCCCGTTTCGGGCTGATCCGGGGCCGGGAATTCATCATGAAAGACGGCTACAGCTTCGACGTGGACGAAGCCCAGGCCGAGGTCACTTACCAGGCCATGTACGAAGCCTACAGCCGCATCTTCAAGCGCTGCGGCCTGGACTTCAAGGTGGTGGAGGCGGACACCGGCCCCATCGGCGGCAGCTTCTCCCATGAATTCATGGTCCTGGCCGACACCGGCGAGGACACCCTGGCCTCCTGCACCGCTTGCGATTACGCCGCCAACCTGGAGAAGGCCGAAGCGGTGGCCCCCAACCCCCGGCCAGCCCCGGCACCGGAGGCGGAGCCGTATCGGGAAGTGGCCACTCCCGAGGTGCGCACGGTGGAGGAGGTGGCCGCCTTTTTCGGGGCCTCCCCGGCCCAGATCATCAAGACCCTCATCTACGAGACGGAGCAGGGGCCGGTGGCGGTGCTCCTGAGGGGCGATCATGAGGTCAACGAGGTCAAGGTGAAAAATCTTCTGGGGGTCACCGACCTCTATCTGGCCGGGCCCGCCCGGGTGGAGGATCTCACCGGTGCCGAGGTAGGCTTCAGCGGCCCGGTGGGCCTTGATCTCCCCCTGTATGTGGACCAGGCGGTGATGGCCCTGGCCGCCTGCATTACCGGCGCCAACAAAAGCGGCTATCACCTGGCGGGGGTGGTGCCGGGCCGGGATTTTCAGCCCTACCGGGTGGCGGACCTGCGCCAGGTCACCGAAAGCGATCCCTGCCCCCGCTGCGGCGGCCGCCTCACCTTGCTCAAGGGCATTGAGGTGGGCCACATCTTCAAGCTGGGGACCAAATACTCCCAGGCCCTCAAGGCCACCTTCCTGGACGCCGCCGGGGAAGAGCGCTTTCTGTTCATGGGCTGCTACGGCATCGGGGTGTCCCGCATCGTGGCGGCGGCCATCGAGCAGGGGCACGACGCCGACGGCATCATCTGGCCCATGGCCCTGGCCCCCTTCCAGGTGATGCTCATCCCCATCAATTTGGAGGAAGAGGCCACCCGGGCGGCCACCTTGCGGGTCTATGAGGAGCTCACCGCCGCCGGGGTGGAAGTCCTCCTGGACGACCGGGATGAGCGGCCGGGAGTGAAATTCAAGGACTGCGACCTGCTGGGGATCCCTCTGCGGGTGGTGCTGGGGCCCAAAACCCTGGCCAAAGGCCAAGCCGAGGTCCGGCAGCGCCGCACCCGGGAAACCACCTTCGTCGAGCTGGACAAATTGAAAGACGTGCTCACAGCCAGGATCAACCAGGAACTCCATGGGTAGGATCATCCGCCTCCAGGACATTGAAGAGGAAGTCCTCAAACACCACCCGGGGGCGGATACCTCCCTCATCCAGAAGGCCTACATTTTCTCCGCCAAGGCCCATGAGGGCCAGACCCGCTTAAGCGGCGAACCCTACCTCTCCCACCCCCTGGAAGTGGCCTACATCCTGGCCCAGATGGGTTTGGGCCCCATCACCGTCTCCTGCGGCCTCCTGCACGACACGGTGGAGGATACCGCCGCCACCCTGGACGAACTGGACGAATACTTCGGGGAGGAAGTCACCGACATCGTCAACGGGGTGACCAAGATCGGCCAGCTCACCTTTGGGGACAAGCTCACCCAGCAGGCGGAGTACCTCCGGAAGATGGTCCTGTCCATGTCCAAGGACATCCGGGTGCTCCTGGTGAAGCTGGCCGACCGGGTGCACAACATGCGCACCCTGGGGCACATGGAACCCCACAAGCAGAAGCGCATCGCCCAGGAGACCCTGGACATCTATGCGCCTTTGGCCGGCCGCCTGGGGATGTTCCGCCTCAAGGCCGAACTGGAGGATCTGTCCTTCTTTTATCTGGAACCCGAGGCCTACCAGCAGATCCAGGAAGGCCTGATGCGCAAAAAGGGGGAGCGGGAGAAATATATCGAGGAGGTCTGCGAGCTCCTGCGGGCCAAGCTCAAGGAGCACGGCCTGGACGGGGAAGTGAGCGGCCGCCTGAAGAATTTTTACAGCATTTACCGCAAGATTCAGGCGCAGCAGATCGCCCTGGACGAGCTGCACGATATTTTGGCTTTCCGCATCATTCTCAATACCGTGGGGGAATGCTACGAGGCCTTAGGCATCATCCACCACTATTTCCGGCCGGTGCCGGGCAGGCTCAAGGACTACATCGGCATGCCCAAGGCCAACCTCTACCAGTCCATCCACACCACGGTCATCGGCCCGTACGGGGAGCGCATGGAAGTGCAGATCCGCACCCATGAGATGCACCGGGTGGCGGAGGAGGGCATCGCCGCCCACTGGGGCTACAAAGAGAA
This sequence comes from Desulfobaccales bacterium, assembly GCA_037481655.1. NCBI lineage: Bacteria > Pseudomonadati > Thermodesulfobacteriota > Desulfobaccia > Desulfobaccales > Desulfobaccales bacterium. The sequence continues at coordinate 76,272 of JBBFLF010000002.1, forward strand.
GCGGGCCCTGGTGGAAAAGGACGCCCAACGCTTTGCCTGGCTGAGGCAGATGGTGGACCTGCAGCGGGACCTCACCAGCCCGGAGGAGCTCATCGAGGGGGTGCGCCTGGAGCTCTACCCCGATGAGGTTTACGTCTTCACTCCCCGGGGGGAGGTAAAAGAGCTGCCCCGGGGCTCCACCCCGGTGGATTTCGCCTACGCCATCCACACCGAAGTGGGGAACACCTGCGTGGGGGCCAAGGTCAACGGCCGCATGGTGCCCCTGCGCTACGAGCTGCAAAACGGCGACACGGTGGAGATCCTCACCTCCCCCAACCAGCGCCCCAACCGGGACTGGCTCCAGTTTGTCAAGACCTCTCGGGCCCGCACCAAGATCCGCCAGTGGCTCAAGGCGGCGGAGCGGGATCAGAGCATCGCCCTCGGCAAGGAGCTTTTGGAGCGGGAACTGCGCAAGCACGGGCTCATCAAGCTCCTCAAGGAGGGGGAGGAGCTCCGCAAGGTGGCCCAGGAGCTCTCCTTGGTGCGCCTGGATGACCTGTTTGAAGCCATCGGCCACGGCAAGTATTCCGCCGGCCAGGTGGTGGGGCGACTCCTCAAGACCCAGGCCCCCGAACCCGAGCCCGTCACCGAGCTGGAGGTCAAGCCCCCCAAGGACCTGGGCCCCATCCGCATCAAGGACCTCCAGGACCTCCTCATCCGCCTGGCCAGCTGCTGCCAGCCCATTCCCGGCGATGCCATCATCGGCTACATCACCCGGGGCAAAGGGGTCACCATCCATCGGGCCGACTGCCCCTATCTGGCCCGCACCGAATCCTTCCGCCAGATCCCGGCGGAATGGGACGGCCACCAGCAGAAACTCTATCCGGCCCGCATCCAGGTGATCACGGTGGACAAGCCCGGGGTGCTGGCGGACATCACCGGGGCCCTGAAGGCGGCGGATGTCAACGTCACCAAGGCCTCGGTGGAGACCACTGCCGACCACCGGGGGATCGCCAACTTCACCGTGCAGGTGTCGGATCAGCAGCACTTGGAGCGGGTGCTGGCGGCCATTAAGCGCCTCAAGGAAGTGATCTCGGTCAGGCGGGTGACGGGGTAAGGGAAATCCGGGAGCCGGCCGGGAGATTTGCGGAGGGCGCTCCCGAGGCGGGAAAGGGAAATATACGGCCGGGGTGCCAAAGGGCCTTCTGGGAGAGGCCGGGAAGCCCGACCTCCCCGCCCCACCTCAGATCAGGCTCCCAACCCCCTGGAGGAGCGGAAGAAGTGAGGGTGAGACCCTTGCCCCTCTCCCTTAAGACACGGGCACATCGCTAGCCGGTCTGGCCCCTCCCCGCCCGGGAGCCTCAGGCCGGCTTGACCACCGCGCCGGAGCGCAGGCAGCGGGTGCACACCCGGATATAGCGCACCGTCCCGGACGTAAGCGCCCGCACCCGCCGGAGGTTCGGCTTCCAGCGCCGTTTGGTGCGGTTGTTGGCGTGGCTGACGTTGTTGCCCACCTGGGGGCGTTTGCCGCAGATCTCACAGGTATATGCCATGGTCATCTTCTCCTTCCCAAACTCAGTAAATGTAACCCAAAAAGCCGAAATGGCAAGGGTGGGACGGTGAAATTTCTCAGGCGGCTGGTGATGGCGGCCCTGCTGGGGGCCGGGCTAACCGCGTCCGCGGCGGCGGCTGACCCCCCGGCACCGGGCCCGGAGGAGCGGGCCCTCTATGATCTCAGGCGTCTGGGGCCGGTGGATCTGAGCCCCAAGACGGTGAAGGTGGAGGTCTATATCGCCCCCTTAGAGGAGACGAAGGCCTTTGCCCGGGCCTTCCCCCAGGTGTGGGAGAAGGTGCAGGCTTTTTACCGGCGCCTGGGGGTGGAGCTGGTGCATCTCCCGGCCGGTGCCCGGCCCGGACCGGTGGCCCCGGCAGAGCGCCTGCGTCTGGAGGTCCTGCCGTATCAGGAATGGCTGAACCGCACCTATGAGGCCTTTCAGGTGGCGCCGCCCTTCCGCCTCAGCTTCCTCTCCGTCTGCCGCAACAAATACGCCTTCGCGCATCTGCCCCTGTCGGTGATTCACTTCTCCTACCGGCGCTTCCATGACCAGGTGCTGCGGCCGGAGGCGGATTCCGAACGGCTCAAGACCCAGCTCCTGGCCCATCTCCTCATCCATGAACTGGGCCATCTGATGGGGCTCTATCACAGCCATGAATTCGTGAATGATCCGGTGGAGGACCATCTGCCGGACGGCCTCACCCCCAATTTCATGAGCCACGATCTCACCTATGCCGGAGAGCTGGGGTTTGTCCCCTGGCAGCGGCAGATAATTCACAGCTATCTTTCCAAAGGCCGGGTCTATGAGCAATACCGCCGGGTGGACTTTGACCTGCTGCGCTACCTGGAGCGGGTGAAGGAGGCCAACGGCTTCAAAGAACCGGCCAAGCGGCCGCCGGAAGCCCCGGCGGGCTGAGGCGCTTTATTGCGTGCCGATGAAGAAGGGGCGGAAGGTGTCCTCAGGGCGGCTCAGGGCCGCCTCGATAAGGGCCAGAAGCCGCTCCCGGGCCTCGGGCAGGGGCCCGCTCAGGTCCAGATAGTTGGTGTAGTGATCGCTCACCACCTGAGTGGGCACCTCAATGGCGCTGATCAGGGTGCGGGCTTCCTTCAGGACCTCGTGGGGGCTGCACAGCCGGAAGCGGCCGGAGAGCACGTCCTTAAGGAGGGGCGTGTTGATCTTGGGCACCAGGGTGCGCAGGCGCACAAAAGCAGGCTGGGCGGCATTGATGACCTGGGCGGAGGCCAGGGCATGGCGGCGGCTCCCTTCCGGGCCGGCCAGCCCCAGGATAATATAGGCGGAGAGCTCAATTCCTGCCTCCCTAAGCCACTGTCCCGCCTGAACGTGCTGGGCCGCAGTAGCTCCTTTTTTTACCTTTGCCAGGAGTTCATCCTCGCCGCTTTCAAAACCGGCGTGGATGCGGCTTAGGCCCGCCTCGGCCAGCGCCTTGAGCCCCTCCCGGCCATGGCGCAGGATGAATTGGGAGGAGCCATACACAGTAATCCGCTGAAGCCGGGGAAAGAGGCGGCGGGCGTGGGCGCAGAGGGCCGCCAGGTCCCGGGTGGGCATGGCGATGGTGTTCCCGGCGGGGAAAAAGAGGGTCCGGACCCGGTCGCCGAACTCGGTCCGGGCCTCCGCCAGGTCCTCGATAATCTCCGGCAGCGGCCGGATCTTGAAGCGGGTCTGTTTGTAGACCATGCAGAAGGTGCAGCGGTTATGGGGGCAGCCCACCGTGGCCTGGATGAGGAGGCTGTCCGCTTCGCTGGGCGGCCGGTAGATGGGGCCTTCATAGCGCATGGCATTTCTGTCCGGGGAAAACCTTAGTTATTCTACCACGGAGGGGTTGAGGGTGCTCCCGTCAGGCACGATCAAGGTGAAACGGATTTATGAGCCGCCGGCCCCGGAGGATGGGGAGCGTTTCCTGGTGGACCGCCTGTGGCCCCGGGGGGTGAGCCGGGAAGCGGCGGCCCTCACGGGGTGGCTGCGGGAGCTCGCCCCCTCCGAGGAACTGCGGCGCTGGTTTGCCCACGAGCCCAGCCGCTGGCCCGAGTTCCGGGAGCGCTACCGCCGGGAGCTTCAGGCCCCCAAGGCGCAGAAACTGCTCCAGGAGGTGGCCGAACGGGCCAAGAGCGGCCCGGTCACCCTGGTCTTTGCCGCCCACGACCCTGAGAGGAATAATGCCCGGGTGCTCCAAGCGGTCATAGAGGAGCTGCTGGCCGTTTCCCGGGAAGCAGGGGCATAAGGCCATGCTCGCTCTGCCGGAGCTGTGCTGCCGGATCCTTCAGGAAGCCCGGGACGCCGTCATCTTCGCCGATCCTGAGGGCATCATCCGCCTCTGGAACCGGGGCGCCATGGAGATCTTCGGCTATGCCGCGGCGGAGGCCGTGGGCCAATCTTTGGATATTATCATTCCGGAACGCCACCGGGAGCGCCATTGGCAGGGCTACCGCCGGGTAATGGCCACCGGGGTGACCCGCTACGGCAGCCAGGTCCTGGCCGTGCCGGGCCGCCATCGGGACGGCCGTAGCCTCTCCCTGGAGTTCACCGTCACCCTGGTGCGGGATGACCACCATCGCCTGCTGGGGGTGGCCGCCATCCTGCGGGACGTGACCGCCCGCTGGCAACGGGAGCAGGAGTTGCGGCGCCGTCTGGCCGAGGGCTTAGGTCCGGCGGGAACGACGGCTCAGGGGACCCCCCTTTGAGGTTTGAGGCCTTGGCCTCGAAGGAATCAATATAATCTCAGAGGGGTGGGGGGGTGAGGTAAGGGGGCAGGTATGCCGGCCCCCGGCCCCCCTTCCGAAAGCTATCTGTCACCATTTCACGTTAAACCTGGCGTGGCCGGCCCGCCTCACTCTTCCCAGGAGATGGCCGACACCGGGCAGGCCTCCATGGCCTCCTTGATGCAGGCCTCATCCCCGCCTTCGGGCTTGATCACCCGGGATTTTCCCAAAACTTCATCCAGCTCAAAGATCTCCGGACATAAGGAGGCGCAGGTGCCGCAGCCCAGGCAGGCCTCCTGATCCACCACCACTTTTTTGGGCATCTTGTGTCCTCCTTAGGCCTCAGGGCGATGCCTGTGGGCCTGGATGTGCCGGCCCGCGGCGTGAAATCCCCCGCCCCGTGCAGGCGGGGAAATCAGTCCACCTCAGCAGAGCGTGTGGGGGGTCAGCGATCCTTGGCCCCCTCACTTTCCTGGCTGCTGCCCATCATCAAATGGGGGGCGCGATGGTGACGAGCAGCCTGAGGTCCGTCGTGGCCCTAAGGCCATGGGGCTCGGCAATGTCGCACACCACCACGTCCCCGGCCTTGGCCGGCAGCCGGGCGCCGTCTTTCCCCAGAAATTCCCCCTCCCCCTCCAGGATCACCAGGCTGAGCTGCCCCTCCACGTTGTGGGAGTGGATGGGGAGCTCCTGGCCGGCCCGGAAATTGAAATTGATGATTTTGAAATATGGGGAATCATGCACCAGAAAGCGCTTGAAGGCGGTGTCGCTGAAGTCATTGGCCTCAAAGAGATTGACCTTCTGCATGGGGCCCTCCTGTCGTGGGGGTGAGGGCTGTGACCGGGCCGGGGAAGACAGGGGGAGAACTGCCGGCCCCTCCCGGCCCGCCGTTAATGTTTGAAGGCCCGCTGGCCGGTGAAGACCATGGCCACCGGGGGGTCGGCCTCGTTGCAGGCCTCGATGACCTCCCAGTCCCGGATGGAGCCGCCGGGATGGCAGACCGCGGTGATGCCCTGGCGGATGCCCACATCCACCCCGTCCCGGAAGGGGAAAAAGGCGTCGGAAATCATCACGGCGCCCATGAGCCCGCCCTTGGCCGCCTCGGTCTCCTGGTCGATCTCCACCTTGTCGGAGACCGGCTTTTTGCCCTGCTCAATTTCCAGCTCCAGGGTTTTGTACGGGATGCCGAAGCGCTGGAAGCAGAGCTTGTCGGCGTATTTGGTGTAGGCCTTGAAAACGGCGATCTCCGCCACCCCCACCCGGTCCTGCTCGCCGGTGCCGATGCCCATGGTGACCCCGTCCTTGACGAAGAGGACGGAGTTGGAGGTGACCCCCTGCTCCACCCACCAGCCGAAAAGGAGGTCCTCATATTCCCGGTCGGTGGGCTGCCGTTTGGGCCGGTATTCCTTGCCCTGGTGCACGGCCACGGCGGGCTTGAAGTCCTCCTTGCTCAGGATGGCGCACAGCGGGGACTGCTGCACGATGAGGCCGCCGTCAATCAGGCTTTTGAAGTCCACAAACCGTTTGTGGAGGAGTTCGGTGAGGCGGTCGAAGCGGGGCACCTGGATGATGCGCAGGTCCTTGGCCTTTTTCAGGAGGTCCAGGGTGCCGGCTTCATAATCCGGGGCGGCCACCACCTCCAGGTAATTGCGGCGGATGAGCTCGGCGGTGTCCTTGTCCACCGGCCGGTTGAAGACCGCGCAACCCCCGAAGGCAGCGATGCGGTCCGCCATGTTGGCCTTGTCGTAAGCCTCGGCCAGGCTGGCCCCCCAGGCGGCGCCGCAGGGGTTGTTGTGCTTGAGAATCACCGCTGCCGGCTTGGCGGACAGGAATTTGATGATGTTGAGGCCGTTGTCCAGGTCGGTGAGGTTGATCTTGCCGGGGTGTTTGCCCGCCTGGAGCATGGCCGCCTCGTCGATGGCGCTGGTGAGGCCAAGACCGGGCTCGATGAAGCGGCACTTCCCCAGCACCAGGTTGCCGTTGATGAGCTCATAGAGGGCGGCCTCCTGGTCCGGGTTTTCGCCGTAGCGCAGGCCGCTTTCGATGAGCTCGCCCTTCTCGTTTCTGATTTTCCAGGTGCGTTTGCGGTAAATGAGCTTCTGGTCGCCGAAGCTGATGGTGAGCTCCGGCGGGAAATGGTCGGTGAGGATGGTGCGGTACATGGCCTTGAAATCGCCCATGGTCCTCTCCTTTGCGCGCTCAGGTAGGGGCCTTGCCCTCGGCCGCCGCGGCCCACGCCCCTCAAAGAGGCCGCCTCGGCCACGGCCGGCGACCGTGTGCCTCATTGTGCCACGGGGGGCCGGGGCTGGCAAGGGTCAGCCGCATTGACGGCGTTCGGGAGAAAGTGTAATTTTAAGTTAATTTAAGAAGGTTGGCAGCAGTCTGTGGGACAGGAGCCGAGCACCTGCCTCCCCTCCCGGGAGATTCCCAGGGGACAGGTCCGGAGGCTTTCGCCCGCAGAAAAACGTAACTGGAAGCAAAAAAAGTCGTTTGCAGCTTCCACTCATCGCTCACCTCCTTTTGCCGGAGCGGACGGCGGCATGGAGATCAGGGGTCAGGACCTCCTCTATCTGGGGTTGCTTCTGGGTTTTCTCCTGGGGGTGGGCCTCACCCTGCTGGCGGGCCGGCTGCGGCGCTGGCTGGGGCGCTCCGAGGAAGCTCGGCTGGCGGCGGAGGTCCGCACCCTGAAACGCCGCCTCCAGGAAAAGGACAAGCACATCAGCCGCATGCTGGCGGAAACGGAAAAACTGGCGGAACGACTGGCGCAAAAGAAGCCCCTCCTCAAGGCCGTGGATGAGGCCTCATCGGGGAGCGGCTGAGACACGGAGGAGATATGGCTGGCAGCGATCTCTCCTTTAAAGGCGCAGCGGTGGGGGCCCTGGCGGGGCTGGCCGCCGAGCTTACCATTCAGGAACTCACCGGCCACCACATCACCCACGGCCTCCTGGAGCTGATGGGGGCGGCGGCGGGCCTCTGGCGGCTGGACCGGCGCCTGGCCGAGGCCTTGCGGGACACCCTGACCCAGGCCAAAGAGTACGACGAGCAGGATTACCGGGAAGTCAAACGCCGCATTCACGAACTGACCGATGACCTGCCGGAGCTCCGGGAGATCCTGGACAACCTCCTGGACGCCGGCATCTCGGCCCAGAAGGCGTAAAGACAGGATCGGGAGAGGGGACCAGGGGGCGGTGGCCCCCTGCCCCCTCTCCCGGGCCCTCTCCCCCAACCCCGTAAAGGGAACATTCCATGTTCGGTGTCGGCATTCTGGTGGGACTGGGCAGGCGGCTGGTGGCCGCGGTGGCGGCGGACAGCGGCCTTCTGCCTGCCGGGTATTACCGCCACCGGGTGCTGGCAGCTCTGGAGGAGGAGGATTTCGAGGCCGCCCTCCGGTATCTCCCCTGGGCCGAGGATGCGGTCCTCACCCAGGTGGTCATCCTGCGCTTGCGGTTGCTCCAGGCCCGGCATGGCAAGCGGCAGGATGTCTGCCGCCAGGCCCTGGAAAAGCCCGGCACCCCGGAGCAGAAAGCCAGACTTCGCCAGGTGTTGGCGGCGGAGGCTCAGGCGGCCAGGCTTCTCAGGGAATACGAGGGTCGGGCCAAGGCATTGCTGCCGCAGGCTACCTAAAGGGGCGGACAGGGAGAGGTGTCCACGGTTTTGCCGGCCGAACGCCCGGATGAGGACTACATGGGCGAAGCCCTGGACCAGGCCCGGCTGGCCCTGGCGGCGGGCGAAGTGCCGGTGGGCGCGGTGCTGGTGGGGCCGGACGGCGCGGTGCTGGGCCGGGCCCACAACCTGCCCATCTCCTTGAGCGATCCCACCGCCCACGCCGAGGTGCTGGCCCTCCGGCAGGCCGCGGCCCGGGTGGGGAATTACCGGTTGCCGGGCACCACCCTCTATGTTACCATTGAGCCTTGTCTGATGTGTGTGGGCGCCCTCATCCAGGCCCGGGTGGCCCGGGTGGTCTTCGGGGCGGCGGATCCCAAGGCCGGGGCCTGCGTGTCTTTGTATCGCATCCCTGAGGACCGGCGGCTCAATCATCGCTTTCAGGTGACCGGCGGGGTGCGGGAGGAGGAATGCCGGGAGCTTTTGACGGAGTTCTTCCGGGCCCGGCGGGGCCGGGGCGAGGACAAAGGCACGCCGACCGCGGATAAAAGTTAAGGGGTGGGGGGAGAGGGCTTGGGAGAGGGGGCAGGGGTCTCCGATCCCTGGCCCCCTCTCCCAAATGAAATAAAATATTAATCATCTCGGGAGGGGTACCGAAGAGGCCGTAACGGGGTCGACTCGAAATCGACTTGGGGGCTCATCACCCTCACGTGGGTTCGAATCCCACCCCCTCCGCCAGACAAGTTCACCCATGCGGAGAGATGCCCGAGCGGCTGAAGGGGCACGACTGGAAATCGTGTGTGGGTCCAAAAGACCCACCGAGGGTTCGAATCCCTCTCTCTCCGCCAGCCAGCGATCAGCAGGGAAAGGGCCAGCTGTCCGCCCTCCTTTTGCCATAAACCTCACCCTTGCCGGCGGCGAGCGGCACGCCGGGCAGGGGCGGGGATAAAACCCATGACTTACCCTCCTGAGAATCTCATCCTATGACCTACCAGGTCCTGGCCCGGAAGTGGCGGCCCCAGACCTTTGAGGAGGTGGTGGGCCAGGAGCCCATCACCCGCACCCTGAAAAACGCCCTGGCCCAGGGCCGGGTGGCCCATGCCTTTCTGTTCTCCGGCCCCCGGGGGGTGGGGAAGACCTCGGTGGCCCGCATCCTGGCCAAGGCCTTAAACTGCGCCCACGGCCCCACGCCTGAGCCCTGCAATACATGCCCCCAGTGCCGGGAAATCGTCAGCGGCGCCAGCCTGGATGTGCTAGAAATCGACGGCGCCAGTAACCGGGGCATTGATGAGGTGCGGGACCTCCGGGAAAAGATCAAATACGCCCCGGCGGCGGGCAAATACAAGGTTTATATCATCGACGAAGTGCACATGCTCACCAAGGAGGCCTTCAACGCCCTCCTGAAAACCCTGGAGGAGCCGCCGCCCCACGCGGTCTTTGTCCTGGCCACCACCGAGCCCCACAAGGTGCCGGCCACCATTCTTTCCCGCTGCCAGCGCTACGACTTTCGGCGCCTGCCCACCGGCGCCATCCAGGAGTATCTGGCCACCCTGGCGGACAAGGAAGGCTGGGAGATTGAGCCCGAGGGGCTGGCCCTCATCGCCCGGGAGGCGGAGGGGAGCCTGAGGGATGCCCAGGGATTCCTGGACCAGGTGGTGACCTTCGGCGGCACCCGGGTGAGCGCCCAGGAGATCGCCCGCATTTTGGGGGTGACGGAGCGCCGGGCCCTGCTCTCCGCCCTGGAGGCGGTGGTCCGCCGGGACGGGCTGGCCGCCCTGACGATAGTGGAGGAGCTGTACAACCTCGGCCACGATCTCAAGCGCTTCTACCAGGACCTGGTGGGCTATGCCCGGCATCTGCTTTTGGCCGGACTGCACCCGGAAGCCCGCAGCCTGGCGCCAGTGGCGGACAGCGAATGGCAGGAACTCACCCGCCTGGCCCGGGAAGTGCCGGCAGTGCAGCTCCACAACCTGCTGAGCGTGCTTTTGGAGGGCGAGGAGGAACTCCGGCGGGCTCCGCAACCCCGGCTGGCCCTGGAGATGCTGCTTCTGCGCCTCATCCACCTGGAGCCCCTGACCCCGGTGGGGGAGTGGCTTACACGCCTGGAGGCCCTGGAAAAGCGCCTGGCGGCGGGCGAGGCGGCCCCCAGACTGGCGGAGCCGGCCGCCACCCGCCTCCAGGCCGGGTCTGCCGCAGGGATGGCAATCCCCACCCCTCCGGGGGATGATCTGGAGACCACCTGGCGCGGCTTCCTCGCCTATGTCAAGAAACGGGAGGATGGCCCCCTGTATGCCAAGCTGGCCGCCTTATGGCCAAAACGGCGGGACGGGGGCAGGCTGTGGCTGAGCGGGGACCGGCCCCTGACCTTCGTGGGCCCCAAGCAGGAGAGCCGCTTCCGGGAGCTGGTGCAGGGCTTTTTCGGCCCCGAGGTGGAGCTGGCGGTGGAGGTGGCGGAGAAGCCCCGGTCCAATCCCGCGCCCACCGCGGCCGACCCCCCCGGGGCGCTGGATTTCACCACCCTGAAGCAATACGCCCTGGACATCTTCGGGGGCACCTGGGAGGCCCGCCAGGGCAAGGAGGAAAGCGAGTGAAGGGCATCGGCGGCCTGATGAAACAGGCCCAACAACTGCAAAGCAAGATCCAGGCGCTCCAGGAGGAGCTGGGCAAACGCACCGTCAGCGCCCAGGCCGGCGGCGGCATGGTGGAGGCCACCGTCAACGGCCGCCAGGAACTCCTCAGCCTGCGCATCGACCCGGAAGTGGTGAGCCCCGAGGACGTGGAGATGCTCCAGGACCTCATCCTGGCGGCGGTCAACGAAGCCCTGAACCGCTCCCGGGAAATGGTGGCCCAGGAAATGGCCAAACTCACCGGCGGCCTGGGAATCCCAGGGATGATGTTATGATTTCGGGGGGAGGGCCAGGGGCTTCCAAGCCCCTGCCCTCCCCCCGACCCCCTCCCAACCCGCGCATGTCTGCCAGGAAGTCGAGGCCGAAGCCTCGACTTCCTGGCAGTATCCAAACCATAAGGGATTGGGGAGGGGGTGTGGGGGAGGGGGCAAGGGGCCACCGCCCCTTGGCTCCCTCCCCCACACAGCTGGCCAAAGGAACTAGCCCATGGCAAAAGGTTACCCGGAGGCGCTGAAGCGGGTGGTGGCGCTGTTGGCCAAGTGGCCGGGGTTGGGGGAGAAGAGTGCCGCCCGGCTGGCGTTGTATCTGCTCAAGGCCCCCACAGAGGAGGTCCTGGAGCTGGCCCGGGCCTTGGCGGACTTGAAGGAAAGCATCCGCCTCTGCCGGCGCTGTTTTGCCTTTGCCGATGGGGAGTTGTGCCCGGTGTGCACCGATCCTGCCCGGGAGGCGGGGACGCTCATGGTGGTGGCCGACCCCGAGGATTTGTTGGCCATCGAACGGGTGGGCTGGTTCAGGGGGCGCTACCACGTCCTGGGGGGATTGCTTTCTCCTCTGGAGGGGGTGAAGGAGCGGGATTTGAGGGTGACCGAGCTCAAAGACAGGGTGCAGGCCGAAGGGGTTAAGGAGGTTATCCTGGCCCTCAATCCCACCCTGGAGGGGGAGGTGACCACCACCTTTCTCTCCCAGGAGCTCAAGCCCCTGGGGGTGAAGGTGACCCGCATCGCTTATGGCCTCCCCATGGGTGGGGACATCAAGTACGCCGACCAGCAGACCCTGAAAGAAGCCCTGGGCCACCGGGTGGAGACCTGATGGAAGAGAACTTAAGTTTGCTCTGTGTGAGAGAAGACAAAAATGAATTCATCATTTCTCAAAAGAATTATAAAAAAGTTTTTATTTATATTAGATTTAATTTTGGCACCCTTAGTTTTGATTAGTGCAGTAGTTTTGAAATTGATCAGGCGGGCGGGTGTCCAGAGGATGATTGTAAGTCGGTCTATTTTTCATAAAGTTGGAGTTTTTCCAATAATAGACCACTATTATGAACCATTATTTAATTTTAAATCAATGAAATATAGGAAAGAAGATAGAAATCTGAATGGGATTAATTTTAATGTATCGGAACAATTAAATTTATTGAATAGTTTTAATTATAATAATGAATTATTGGAGATTCCACTGAAAAAAAATAAAGAGTTTGAATATTACTATTACAACGGGTATTTTGGCCCAGGCGATGCAGAATTTTATTATAGTATAATCAGGCATTATAAGCCCAAAAATATAATTGAGGTGGGAAGTGGATTTTCCACGTTAATGGCATTAAAGGCGAAAAGAAAAAATCAGGAATCCAACGATGTCTGCAATATTGTGTGCATAGAGCCGTTTGAAAATCCCTGGTTGGAAAAGTTAGATGTTATTTATAAAAGAAATCTGATTGAAAATATAGAGTTAAATTTCTTCACCATATTAGATAAAAATGATATATTATTTGTTGATTCATCTCATGTAATTAAGCCAGGTGGAGATGTTTTATATATTTTCCTTCATGTATTGCCTCAGCTTAAACCGGGTGTGATAATCCACATTCATGACATATTCACTCCCAAAGATTATCCCGAAGAATGGATAGTCAAGGAAAAAAGGCTTTGGAATGAGCAGTACCTTTTAGAAGCCTTTTTGTCATTTAATAACAAATTTAAGGTGATAGGGGCTTTGAATTTTTTGAAGCACAATTTTCCACATGAAATTTCAGGAAAATGCCCAATACTTGCGAACGATTTAGCGCGATGTGAACCCGGCTCTTTTTGGATGATGAAGGTTTAAAAGAGATAAAAATCAAAGCATGTTTGACCGGCGGTTGGTGCAGAATTTCGATTATCCCCTCATCGGGCTGGTGCTGCTGTTGGCCGGTATCGGCATCCTCAATCTGTACAGCGCCGGTTTCAACCGCACTCCCGAGGGGGCGACCCCGGTCTATCTGAAGCAGATTTATTGGCTGTCAGCCGGCCTGGGGCTCATGTTCTTCAGCCTGCTCTATCATTACCGGCACTATGAAAAGATCGCCATCCCCCTCTACATCCTGAGCGTGGCGCTCTTGGTCCTGGTGATGGTGGCGGGGAAGACGGTCTCCGGGTCCCGGCGCTGGCTGGTGTTGGGCCCCCTGACGGTGCAGCCTTCGGAGCTCACCAAGGTGGCCATCATTCTGGTGTTGGCCCGCTATTTTTCCCGGCGGCCCCAAACCGCGCCCCTGGGGCTCAGGGATCTCCTGGCGCCGGGGGCTCTGGCCTTGCTGCCGGCGTTCCTCATCATCAAGCAGCCGGATCTGGGCTCCGGGCTGTTGGTGCTGGCCGTGGCGGGGGGGATCACCCTGTTTGCCGGGGTGCATTGGCAGACCCTGGCCTTGCTGGCGGGGACCGCCGTGATCGGCGCGCCCTTGGCCTGGCCTTTTCTTAAGGATTACCAGAAGCAACGGCTCCTCACCTTCCTGGATCCGGAAAAGGACCCTCTGGGATCGGGGTATCACATTATCCAGTCCAAGATCGCGGTGGGCTCCGGCCAGTTCTGGGGCAAGGGTTTTCTCTGCGGCACCCAGAGCCAGCTCTATTTCCTGCCGGAGCAGCACACCGACTTTGCCTTTTCGGTCTTTGCCGAGGAGTGGGGCTTTGCCGGCTCGGCGCTCTTGGTGCTCCTCTACGTGGGGCTGATCCTTTATGGCCTCATGGTGGCCCGCAACTGCCGGGACCGCTTCGGCCAGTACCTGGCGGTGGGGGTGACGGCCCTCCTCTTCTGGCAGATCTTCATTAACCTGGGCATGGTCACCGGGCTGGTGCCGGTGGTGGGCATCCCTTTGCCCTTCTTCAGCTACGGCGGCTCCTCCCTCATCACCACCTTGCTCGCCCTGGGAGTGCTGATGAACGTGCGCATGCGCCGCCATCTCTATGGGGGGTGAATTTTTTGGGAAAAAGATTTGACAGGGGGGGGAAAATAGGATACAAGGGCTTTCGTGAAAAGTTACACATGTAGGGGATGTGCCGACGCCGGACCTTTTTTCGGCTAAGCTATTAAAATTACTAATAAATTAAAAGGTGGCACCGCGGGATGATTGATATCGACTGGACGCTGTTTGTTCAAATCGTCAATTTCCTCCTGCTGACCTACCTGCTCAACCTGGTGCTCTTCCGGCCCCTGCGCCAGGGCCTGAAGCAGCGCCAGGGGGTCATCGCCGGCTACGAGGGGGAGATCGCCCAGCTGAGCGAGGCGGAGCAGGCCCGGCTGTCAGAGGTGGAACGGCAACTGCTGGAGGCCCGGCGGGAAGGGCTCAACCAGCGGGAGGCCCGGCGGCTGGAGGGCACCAAGGCGGAAGCCCAGCTCCTGGAGCAGGTGAAAAAGGAGGTGGACGCCGAGTGGGCCCAGGTCTCCGCGAAAATCAAAAGCGATGTCGCCAAAGCCCGGGAGGCCCTGTCGGCCCAGGCGCAGGAGTTTGCCCACGCCTTGGCGGTGAAACTGATCGGGAGGGAGGTGGCATGAGCATGCGCATGGTCAAAGCCCTGCCCCTGATGACGCTGCTCCTGGGAGTGGCCCAAGTGGCCCTGGCCGCCGGCGGCGGTGACCACGGGGGCGTCACCGAAGCCAAGATGCAGGACCTCATCTGGCGCACCTTCAACTTCATCGTCTTTGCCGCCATCCTCATCAAGCTGGCGGTGCGCCCCGCCAAGGAATTCTTCGCCAGCCGGGCCCAGAGCATCGCCCAGAGCCTGGAGGAGCTGGAGGCCAAGAAGCAGGCCGCCGAGGCCGCCCTGGCGGCGGCGGAGACCCGCCTCAAGGAAGTGGAGAAGGAGCGGGAGCGCCTCATCCAGCAGTTTGTGGCGGAAGGTGAGCTGGAGAAGGCCGCCATCCTCAAAAAAGCCGAGATGGTGGCCCAGCGCATCAAAGAGATGGCCCGCATGACCATCGAGGCGGAGACCAAGCGGGCGGCCCAGGAGCTGAAACGGGAAGTGGCGGAGGAGGCCACCCGCCTGGCGGAAAAGATGATCCGGGAGAAACTCACCTTCACCGACCATCAGCGTCTGGTGGAGGAATACCTTGAAAAGGTGGTGGAGAAGCATTGATTGACCTGACCGTTTCCCGACGCTATGCCAAGGCCCTGATGACGCTGGGCCAGGAAGATGGCAAATACAAGGAATACGGGGAGGAGCTCCTGGGCTTCGCCCAGCTCATGGAGCAGGAGCCGGAGCTCAAGCATGCCTTGCTCAACCCTATTCACGGCTTGGAGGAGCGGCGCAAATTGCTTCTCCACCTGACCGAAGTACTGCAGCTCTCCCCCATCATGGGCAACTTCCTGAAACTCCTGTTTGACAAACACCGCTTGGCGGCCCTGCCGGGCATCGCCCAGGTCTACCAGCAGCTGGTGGACGAGCTGGAGAATGTCAAACGGGCCCGGGTCAAGGCCGCCATCCCTCTGGATGAGGGCATGCAGGAGCGCCTGCGCCAGGCCCTGGAGCAGATGACCGGCTCCAAGGTGGTCATGGAAGTGGAAGAAGACCCCGCCATCATCGGCGGCATTGTCGCCCGGGTGGGGGATCTGGTGCTGGACGGCAGCATCCGCACCCAGCTCATGTCCTTACGAGAATCCTTAATTAAAGGCGAGGTTTGATACATGGAAATCAGAGCCGAGGAAATCAGCCAAATTATCCGCACCCAGATCAAGGATTATGAGAAGAAGGTGGAGGTGGCCGAAACCGGCACCGTGCTGTCCGTGGGTGACGGCATCGCCCGGGTCTACGGGGTGGAGAAGTGCATGGCCATGGAGCTCCTGGAGTTCCCTGGGGGCATCTACGGCATCGCCCTCAACCTGGAGGAGGACAACGTCGGCTGCGCCATCCTGGGTGAGGACACCCACATCAAGGAAGGGGACATCGTCAAACGGACCGGCCGCATCGCTGAGGTGCCGGTGGGCGACGCAGTCATCGGCCGGGTCATCGACCCGGTGGGCAACCCCCTGGACGGCAAAGGCCCCATTCAGGCCACGGAGTTCCGCCGCATTGAGGTGAAGGCGCCCGGCGTCATCGAGCGCCAGCCGGTGAATGAGCCCATGTACACCGGCTACAAGGCCATCGACGCCATGACCCCCATCGGCCGGGGCCAGCGGGAGCTGATCATCGGCGACCGCCAGATCGGCAAGACCGCTCTGTGCGTGGACGCCATCATCAATCAGAAGGACTCCGGCATCATCTGCATCTACGTGGCCATCGGGCAGAAGAAGTCCACCGTGGCCCAGGTGGTGGACGCCCTGGAGCGCCACGGCGCCATGAACCACACCGTGGTGGTGAACGCCTCGGCCTCGGAGCCCGCGCCCCTGCAGTACATCGCCGCCTACGCCGGCTGCGCCATGGGCGAGTACTACCGGGACACCGGCCGCCACGCCCTCATCATTTACGATGACCTGACCAAGCAGGCCCAGGCCTATCGCCAGATCTCCCTCTTGCTCCGCCGGCCGCCGGGACGTGAGGCTTATCCGGGTGACATCTTCTACAACCACTCCCGGCTGCTGGAGCGGGCCGCCAAGCTGAACGACGAGAAGGGCGGCGGGTCCCTCACCGCGCTTCCCATCATCGAGACCCAGCAGGGCGACGTGTCCGCCTACATCCCCACCAACGTGATCTCCATCACCGACGGCCAGGTGTACTTAGAGCCGGGTCTCTTCTTCTCCGGTGTCCGGCCCGCCATCAACGTGGGTCTGTCGGTGTCCCGGGTGGGTGGTGCGGCCCAGGTGAAGGCCATGAAGCAGGTAGCGGGCTCACTGCGCCTGGATCTGGCCCAATACCGGGAGCTGGCCGCCTTCGCCCAGTTCGGCTCCGAGCTGGACAAGGCCACCCAGCAGCAGCTCAACCGGGGCGTGCGCCTGGTGGAGATTTTGAAGCAGCCGCAGTACCAGCCGCTCCCCATGGAGAAGCAGATCGCCATCATCTATGCCGGCACCCGGGGCTTCCTGGACAAGTACCCGGTGGAAGTGCTGGGTCAGTATGAGGTGCAGTTCTACCGCTTCATGGAAACCCGGCACCCGGAGATTTTGCAGGAGATCCGGGAGCGCAAGGAGATCTCCCCGGACCTGGACGCCCGGATGCAAGCCGCCCTGAATGAGTTCGACGGCGTCTTTCAGCCTGCGGCGTAAGCCACGTGAGGGGGTAGCGTATGCCGACCTTACGTGACATCCGGCGGAAGATCGCTGCGGTCAAAAAGACCCAGCAGATCACCAAGGCCATGAACATGGTGGCCGCCGCCAAACTGCGGGGCGCGCAGCAGCGCATGGAGAATTTCCGGCCCTATGCCCAGACCTTTACCAGCATGCTGGGCAACCTGGCCAGCCGCATCGAGCCGGAGATTCATCCCTTCTTCCAGCGGGCCCCGGTGGTGGAAAAGGTGGGGCTGGTGCTGATGACCGCAGACCGCGGCCTGTGCGGCAGTTTCAATGTCAACCTCATCAATGCAGCGTGGAAATTCGCCCGGGAAAAGGAAGCGGCCGGCATTGCCACCGCCTTTTACTGCGTCGGCCGCAAGGGCCGGGACTTCTTCCGGCGCCGCAAAGCGGAGATGCCCGCCTTCTGGGTGGATGTGTGGAACAAGTTTGACTTCACCAACGCCGTGGCGGTGGCCCGGGAGGTGATGAGTGCCTTCCTCACCGGCCAGGTGCAGGAGGTCTACCTCATCCACTCGGTGTTCATCAACGTGGCCATCCAGCGGCCCAAACTGGTGAAGCTCCTGCCCATCAGCGCCGAGGAGGCGGAGATCACGGGCGGGCCGGAGTACATCTTTGAGCCGCCCCTGGCCCAGTTCCTGGAATATCTGCTGCCCAAGTACATCAACACCGCGGTGTACCATGGCTTCCTGGAAAACGCCGCCAGCGAGCATGCGGCCCGCATGACCGCCATGGACAACGCCTCCAATAACTGCAAAGAGATGATCAACCAGCTCACCCTGGTGATGAACAAGGCCCGGCAGGCGGGCATTACCAAAGAACTGATGGATATCGTGGGCGGTGCCGAGGCCCTGAAGGGCTAATCACCGCGGCGTGAGGAGGAAGATCTGACTATGAACATCGGCAGAATCGTTCGGGTCATCGGGCCCGTTGTGGACGTGGAATTTCCGGAAGGCCAGCTGCCGGCAATCCGCAATGGCCTTCTCATCACCAACCCCGCCATCGACGACACGGAAGACAACTTGGTGGTGGAGGTGGCCCAGCACCTGGGGAACAACGTGGTGCGCACCATCGCCATGGACACCACCGACGGTCTGGTGCGGGGCATGCCGGTGAAAGACACCGGCGACGCCATCAAGGTGCCGGTGGGCCACGAGGCCCTGGGCCGGGTGCTCAACGTGGTGGGCCGCCCGGTGGACGGCCTGGGACCGGTGCAGGCCAAGACCTACTACCCCATTCACCGCCCGGCCCCGGCCTTCGTGGACCAGGACACCACCGTCAAGGTCCTGGAGACCGGCGTCAAGGTCATTGACCTCTTGGTGCCCTTCCCCCGGGGCGGCAAGATGGGCATGTTCGGCGGCGCCGGCGTGGGCAAGACCGTCGTCATGATGGAAATGATTCACAACATCGCCATGCACCACGGCGGTATCTCGGTCTTTGCCGGCGTGGGCGAGCGCACCCGGGAAGGCAACGACCTCTACCTCGAGATGAAGCACTCCGGCGTACTTCCCAAGGCGGCCCTGATTTACGGCCAGATGACCGAGCCGCCGGGAGCCCGGGCCCGGGTGGCCTTGACCGCCCTCACCGCCGCCGAGTACTTCCGGGATGTGGAAGGCCAGGACGTGCTCCTCTTCATTGACAACATCTTCCGTTTCACCCAGGCGGGCTCCGAGGTATCGGCGCTTCTGGGCCGCATGCCCTCCGCCGTGGGTTACCAGCCCACCCTGGGCACCGACCTGGGCGAACTGCAGGAGCGCATCACCTCCACCAAGAAGGGCTCGGTGACCTCGGTGCAGTGCATCTACGTGCCGGCGGACGACTTGACCGACCCGGCCCCGGCCACCACCTTCGCCCACCTGGACGGCACCGTGGTGCTTTCCCGGCAGATCGCTGAGCTGGGGATCTACCCGGCGGTGGACCCCCTGGATTCCACCTCCCGGATTCTCGACCCCAACGTCCTGGGCGAGGAGCACTACTATGTGGCCCGGACGGTGCAGCAGATCCTGCAGAAGTACAAGGACCTGCAGGACATCATCGCCATCCTGGGCATTGACGAGCTCTCCGACGAGGACAAGCTCATCGTGGCCCGGGCCCGGAAGATCCAGCGCTTCCTGAGCCAGCCCTTCTTCGTGGCCGCCCAGTTCACCGGCACTGAAGGCAAGTTCGTGCCCATGAAGGAGACCATCCGGGGCTTCAAGGAGATCATCGAAGGCAAGCACGACGACCTGCCGGAGCAGGCCTTCTACATGGTGGGCGGCATCGAAGAGGCGGTGGCCAAGGCCGAGCGCATGGCGGCGGCCTAATTCCGCCAGGAGGCCGAGGAGATGGCAAACAAAATCCTCCTGGAAGTCGTCACCCCCGACCGCAAGGTGGTCTCCACCGAGGTGGATGTGGTGGTCTGCCCCGGGGTGGAAGGCCAATTCGGCGTCCTTTACGGCCACATCCCCTTCCTCTCCGCCTTGGAGGTGGGGGAGATGTACTACAAGGACGGCCCCAAGACCGAGTACCTGGCGGTGAGCGGCGGCTTTGCCGAGGTCACCGGCAAGAAGGTGACCATCGTGGCCGAGGCCGCCGAATACGGCCGGGAGATCGATGTGGAGCGGGCCCGCCGGGCTCTGGAGCGGGCCAAAGCCCGCCTGGCCGCGGCCAAGACCGAGAACATCGACTGGGCCCGGGCCGAAGCGGCCCTGCGCCGCGCCATGGTGCGCATGAAGGTGGCCGCCCGCTGAGGCCGAGGCCCCATCTGACCGCCGGTTAAGCTGACAACCCCACACGGCAAGCCTGAAATCCGGGCTTGCCGTTTTTTTGTGCGGTTTCTGGTAAAATGGACCTGTTTCCCACCAGCTGATTTGGCATATATAATGCAAAAACTTGAGATGATGAATGGTTCGCTGATGAATCTGACAGCCATTCTCCTGGCGGCCGGCCAGGGGACCCGGATGAAATCCGCCCACCCCAAGGTCCTGCATGAGATCCTGGGGCGGCCCATGATCGCTTACCTCATCGATACTCTCAAATCGATAGGGGTCCCGGACATTTTGGTGGTCGTGGGTTATCAGGCTGAGAAAGTGCAGCAGGCCCTGGCGCCCTATGGGGTGCGTTTTGTAGTGCAGGAGCCCCAGCAGGGCACCGGCCACGCCGTGCAGGTGGCCATGACCGCGGTGCCGCCTAACACCGACACCGTCCTGGTGCTGTGCGGCGATGTGCCCCTCATTGCCGGGGAGAGTATCCAGGCGCTGATGAAACTGCACCAGGCCAGCGCCGCGGCGGTGACGGTGCAGACGGTGGAGCTCCCGGATGGGGCCCACTACGGCCGGGTGGTCCGGGATACCGCCGGGCAGGTCCTGGACGTGGTGCAGGCCAAGGACGCCCGGGACCGCCCTGAGGTTCTGGCCATCCGGGAGATCAACACCGGGGCCTACTGCTTTGACGCCGCCTTTCTGCGCCAGGCCCTGTCGGAGCTCGTCCCCAGCCCGGTGACCGGGGAGATCTACCTCACCGACATGATCAGCCTGGCCCGGCGCCACGGCCGGCGGGTGGAGGCGCTCCTGGACCCGGACTGGGAAAATCTCCTGGGGATCAACAGCCGCCAGGAGCTGGCCCAGGCCACCCAGACCCTGAAGCGCCGCATCAATGCGGCCCACATGGCCGCCGGGGTCACCCTGGTGGACCCGGAGAGCTGCTACATCGGCCCGGAGGTGGTCATCGGCCGGGACACCGTCATCTACCCCAACTGCTACCTGGAAGGGCGCACGATCATCGGCGAAAATTGCCGCCTGGGTCCCGAGGTGATGATCGCGGACTCCGAGCTGGCAGACGGCGTCTGGGTGAAGATGGGCTGCGTCATCACCCAAAGCCGCCTGGCTGCCGGAGTCCAGGTGGGCCCCTATGCGCACCTGAGGCCGGAGAGCGACCTGAGGGAAAACGTGCGGGTGGGCAATTTCGTGGAGGTGAAAAAGTCTATACTTTACCCCGGCGTCAAGGCCAACCATCTCACCTATCTGGGCGATGCGGAGGTGGGCGCCGGCACCAATGTGGGCGCGGGCACCATCACCTGCAACTATGACGGCGTAAAAAAGCATCGCACCATCATCGGCGAGGGGGCCTTCATCGGCAGCAACACCGCCTTGGTGGCGCCGGTGACGGTGGGCGCCGGGGCCTATGTGGGGGCCGGCTCCACCATCACCAAGGATGTGCCCCCGGGGATGCTGGGCATTTCCCGAGCCCGGCAGGTGGTGCTGCGGCGGCCGCTGAAAAGCCAGGTCGCCCGGCCGGAGCCCCTCACCGCCGCCTCCCTGGGCCCGGCCCTGGCGGCCCTGGAGCTGGCCTGCGCCGCCGAGGTGCTGGAGGAGCTGGCCCAGATCTTGCTAAAGCGTGGAGTAACCACCCTGGCGGCCCTGCGGGAACTGGCGGTGCCCCAGAACCTGGAGCTCATCCGGCGCATGTGCGCCATGGAGGGGGAAACCCCCAGCAATTACGAGATTGTGGTCAACCTGGCCAACCTGGCTCCCAGCCTGCGCAAGGGCGGCGAGGGATGAGGCGAGGGGAAGAGGGGGAAGCGGCTTCCGAACGCAGTCTTACCTGAGTTCGTATGAGGGGCGCCGCTGATTCGGGCGTCTGAAACCTACTGGCAACGGCAGATTGACGGGGGTGGCCGCAGCCACCGCCGGACGAGGACTCTATGTGCGGCATTATCGGTTATCTGGGGCCCCGGGAGGCCATGCCCATCCTCCTGGACGGCCTGAAACGCCTGGAATATCGGGGCTATGACTCCGCCGGCATGGCGGTTATGGGCACCAACGGCTTAGGGATCCGCCGCAGCCTGGGGAAGCTCAAGGAGCTGGAGCGCCGGCTGATGGAGGAGCCCCTGCCCGGCTCCATGGGCATCGGCCACACCCGCTGGGCCACCCACGGCCGGCCCTCGGAAACTAACGCCCATCCCCACCAGGTGGGGGACATCGCGGTGGTGCACAACGGCATCATCGAAAACTACCTGGACCTGAAAGAAGAGCTCCTCCAGCGGGGGCATCGCTTCGCCAGCGAAACGGACACGGAGATTGTCAGCCACCTGGTGGTCAAGCACCTCTCCCAGGGAGCGGATTTCCTCACCGCGGTGCGCCGCACCCTGGCGGAGATCCGGGGCTCCTATGCCCTGGTCATCGTCAATGCCAAAGAGCCCCGCACCCTGGTGGCGGCCCGGCGGGAGAGCCCCCTCATCTTGGGCCTGGGCGAGGGGGAATTCTTCCTGGCCTCGGACATTCCCGCCATCCTGCCTTATACCCGCCGGGTCATTTTCCTGGAGGACGGCGACCTGGTGGTGGTGCGGGATCAGGGCTTTCAGATATACGATTTTGAGGGGCAGCCCCTCAGCCGGCCGGAGCACACCATCACCTGGAGCCCGGCCATGGCGGAAAAGGCCGGCTACAAACACTTCATGCAGAAGGAGATCTTTGAGCAGCCCCGGGCCCTCATCGACACCTTCCGCAGCCGCATCGACCTGGAGGCGGGTGAGGTGCTCCTGAGGGAGCTCCCCTTCACGCCCCAAGATTTGCACGCCATCCGCAAGATCTTCCTGGTGGCCTGCGGCACCTCTTACCATGCCGCCATGGTGGGGAAGCATTATCTGGAAGGTCTCTGCCGCCTGCCGGTGGAGGTGGACCTGGGGAGCGAATTCCGCTACCGCCAGCCCCTGGTGGATGAGCACACCCTGCTCATCCCCATCTCCCAGTCCGGGGAGACCGCCGACACCCGGGCGGGGCTCACCGCCGGCAAGCAGCTGGGCGCCAAAACCCTGGCCATCGTCAACGCGGTGGGCTCCAGCATCGCCCGGGAGGCGGACGGAGTGCTCTACACCCATGCCGGCCCGGAGATCGGGGTGGCCTCCACCAAGGCCTTCACCACCCAACTGGTGGCCCTCTACCTCATCGCCCTGTACCTGGCCCAGAATCTGGGGAAGCTCACCCGGGCGGAGATCCGCCGGCGCCTCAAGGATCTGGTGAAGCTCCCCACCTGGGTGCAGGAGACCCTGGATCAGGATCAGCTCATCCGGGAGATCGGCCAGCGCTACCAGGCGGCCCACAATTTCCTCTATCTCGGGCGGGGCCTGCATTTTCCCATCGCCTTGGAAGGGGCCTTGAAACTGAAAGAGATTTCCTATATCCACGCCGAAGGCTATGCCGCCGGGGAGATGAAGCACGGCCCCATCGCCCTCATTGACCAGCACATGCCCGTGGTGGTGCTGGCTTCCCGCAGCCCGGTGCTGGAGAAGATCCAGGGGAACCTGGAAGAAGTGGCCGCCCGGGGGGGCCGCCTCATCGCCCTCACCGAGGCGGACAACCACCAGATCAGGTCCCGGGTGGAGTCCTTCATCCCGGTGCCGGAAGTGCCCCTGGAGCTCTCCCCCATCGTCCTGGTGGTGCCCCTGCAGCTTCTGGCCTACCACATCGCTGATCTGCGGGGCACGGATGTGGACCAGCCCCGCAATCTGGCCAAGAGCGTCACGGTGGAGTGACCGCCGGAGTGCCGGAGGGGCAGCGGGGGCAAAAAGGGGGGAGGAAGGCGCCCAGAAAGAGGATGGGCCAACAGGAGTGCTGCCGGCCCCATCTCGAGATGTAAACGTCTGTTGGAGGGGGGAAAGAGGGGAGTCGTCACCTGCCCTGCTCACAGACCTATCCTGCCTCCCTTGTCATTTTTGCCGTCAAGGAATGGAGGCTCGGCCTCGATTTCTCGCAGCTAAAGAGGGGGGAGGGGGTATAAGGGAAATAAGGGGAGCCACCCCTTTCCGGCCCTCCCTTTTCCAGACACTTTCGCACCAATCTCATCTCACCACGGGCAGGGGGCAGATGGCTGAGGCCCGGGAGCCGGTTCCCTGACCGCGGCGAGGGATGCCCCCATGCCGTCCCTCCCCCTCATTACAGTGGGCCTGTCCTCACACCGGCTGGAGGCGCTGCCCCCGGCGCTGGAACTCATGGCCCGCCATGAGGCGGTGATCCTGGAGGAGGCGCCGGAGGCGGATTTCCCGGCGGTTTTGGCCGGAGACCTTGGGATTGACGATTATCTGGCGGACAAGGAGGTGGAGTTCCCCCGCTATAGCCGGGAGCAGCTTCGCGGTGTGCGCCGTCTGCAGGAGCGGGGGGTGCGCATCCTCCAAGTGGAGCCTTACCTGGAGCGCCTCATCAGCATCCATGAGGCCCTGGCGGCCGGGCAGCCCCGGGCGGCGGTGGAGGGGCGGGAGGAATTCCGGGAGGTCTATGCCGCCGAGAGCCGGGCCACGGCGGCGCTTCTGCGCTTCTATCGCCTGGCCCACACCGCACCCTTCCCGGAGGTGGTGGCCGCGGTGCAAAGCTTTGCCCGGGCCGATGCGGCCCGCTTCCGGCTCCGGGACACTCTCCGGGCGGCTGCTGTCGCCCCGCATGTGCATGAGTTTAGCCGCCTGTATGTGGAGGCCGGCTACATCCACCTGTATCTGGTCCAGGCGCTGAGGCGGCAGCTGGCGGGAAAGGCGCGGGTGCGGCCGGTCTTTCTGCTGGCGGCCCGCTCCCGGGCCCTTATGGGGCGGCCCCGGCCCCTGGGACCGGGGGACCTTCTTACCCTGAATTACATCTTCGGCAAGGCCATGAGCCCCGCCACGGCGGCTCTTTTGGCGGCCCAAAGCCTTATCCACATCCAGTTGCTGAGCAAGGAGGAGTATCTCCCCGGCCCGGAGGCGGCCCCGCATCTGGCGGACGAAGCCCGGGCCTGGCGGCTGAGTAGCACTCTCAGCTACCAAGATTGCCAGCACCTTTATCCCCGGGTGCGTCGTCTCCCGCCTCAGGCAGCGGTGGCGGAGGTGGAGGGGTATCTGAAAGGGCGGGCGGCAGTCTCTTGAGAGCCCGTCGGCGCTCAGGGGCAGGCCATCTGGACGCGGCGGCGATGAAGGTTTTTATAGCCAGGGCCAAGGGAGCCTGCACCCCGCCCTCGCCTCGACCCTTTCTCCCTGCGCTTCAAGGGGCGGGGTCGAGGGCCTGGAAAAGGGGCCGGGGAGCATGCCCCGGGCCCTCTCTCCCAGAAGCCGGGCCTGGCCCTCCCCACTTAGGGCATTTCCGCCACAATTTCGGGTTCGTATTCCCGGCCCAGGCTGCGACCCGCCTGGTGGATCTGGGTGAAGATCAGCCGCAGAGGAAGGCGGGTGTCATCATAATCCAGGGTAAACAGGTCCCGGGCGGCGTCATACTCCACCTGGGCCACCCCCGGCAGGGCCAGAAGGCCGGCGCGCACCGCGTCGGGGCAGCCCACTCACACGAACCCACCCTGCTGCATCATGCCCTTGACCCGGAAAGTGAGAACCGCCATAGCAATCCCTCCGGCGAAGGGCGGACGGCACGGCGGCCATCTGCCCCTTCGCTCTCCCCATTTATCGTGAAATTGAAGTGGCGCCCTTTACCTTGGGCTGTCCGGTTGGGGCATGCTCCCCTAACCCGGAAAATGGGGTGGGATGGTCCTAAGAGGCCATCTCCCTCGTGCGCTGGTTGCCTGTCAGGAAGCTTTTACGCCGGCCAATCCCGGCGCAAGGCCACCGCTTCAATTTCCACCGCCGCGCCCTTGGGGAGGGCGGCCACCTGCACGGTGCTGCGGGCCGGGGGCCGCTCCGGAAAGAACTCGGCATAGACCCGGTTCATCTCCGGAAAATCCGCCAGGTCCGCCAGAAAGACGGTGGTCTTGACCACATCCTTCAAAGTGAGGCCGGCCGCAGCCAACACCGTCTTCAGGTTCTCCAGAGCCTGCACCGTTTGGACCACGATGTCGCCCTTCACCAGCTCGCCCTGGGCATCCACGGGAATCTGGCCGGAGCAGAAGACCAAGGGGCCCGCCGCCACCGCCTGGCTGTACGGGCCCAACACCGGCGGCCCTTTCTCCACGGTAACGATCTGTTTTTTCATCCGCTTATCATCCTCAAAAAAGTTAGAGGCACATTCGCTCTGCTTGCCGCAAAAGATGCGGGGTGGCAGCCTCCATTGACTCGGCCCCTTCCCAGTCTGCCCCATCATCCCGAAGAGGGGGCATGCCCCTCTGGATTTCCCGGCCAAGGTAATGCCGGGCCCACGTTGTCAGGTGATGATGTGGTTGCCGGGTACCCTGAATCAGGTGAGCCCTGCCGTGGACCTGCCTCCGGAGGGCGCAAATTTGCCCCCTGCCCCGATCCTTGGGTGAACTGCGGCAACGGCTCCAATATATCGAAGTTTTGTTCCGGACGTAAGGGGCGCGGGCAGTTTCCCGGGCGCCAAGGGCCATCAACTCAAAGAAAATTCTTGAAGATGAGGTAAGGGTCTGTTAATGGTAAGGAAAAACCCCCGGAGGACCGAACCACATGGGGTTGTGGCTCAAGTGCCCTGAGTGTCAAGAGTTGAACGCCCCCGCTGCCAAGGTGTGTTCTGCCTGCGGCGCGCCCCTCAGCAATCTGCCCCGGGAAAAACGGGTCTATTATTTCGGGCCGGCGCCGGCCCCCCGGGCCCCGGAGGCACCTGCCGCCGCCGCACCCTTTCCCGCCGCCGCCGTCTCCCCGGTGCCTGCCATCCGGGAGGAGGTCCCGGAAGCCGTCCCCGAGGCGGCCCCGGCTCCGGAGGGCGCCCCGCCGGCGGGCAATCATCCTCCCAAAAAGGGGAAGGCCAAGGGCGGCCGTAAAAAGAAAAAGTAGGGTCGTGCCGGGAGGGGCCGGATGGCGGTGCCCTCCCGTCCTTCATCTCCCTCCGACACCGTTGCCCTCCTCCTGACCATACCGGGCCAGGATTCCCAGAAGCAATTCCACCAGACGGGGTTCCGCCGCGGCCACCGTGGCGATGATCTCCGCCAGGTCGATGGGGGCCATGGCGTCGGGGAGGTTGACGTTGCTGATCACCGACAGCCCCAGAACTTTCAGGCCGGCGTGCACGGCGACGATGACCTCGGGCACGGTGGACATGCCCACGGCATCGGCGCCCAGCAGGCGCAGCATGCGGGTTTCCGCCGGCGTCTCCAGCGACGGGCCCCGCACCGCCACATAAACCCCCTGGCGCAGGCGCAGGCGTCGTTCCCGGGCCACCTCCTCCGCCAGGGCCCGCAATCCCGAATCATACACCCGGCTCATGTCCGGAAACCGGGGGCCCCAGTCGTCCAGGTTGGCCCCCACCAGGGGATTGTCGCCCTGAAAGTTGATGTGGTCGGTGATGAGCATCAGGTCCCCGGCCTGAAAGAGGGGATGGAGACCGCCGGCGGCATTGCACACCGCCAGGACCTCCCCGCCCAGCGCCGCCAGGAGGCGGACCGGCAGGGTCACTTGCCGTGGACTCAAGCCCTCATAGAGATGGAAGCGTCCCTGGAAGACCAGCACCGGGACGCCGGCCAGCCGGCCCCAGGCCAGCCGCCCGGCATGGCTGGGGGTGGTGGAGGGGGGAAAATGGGGAATTTCTTCATAGCTGAGAGCGCCGCCACCTTCCAGGTGCTCCGCCAGCCGGCCCTGGCCGGTACCCAGAATGATGCCCCAGCGGGGAACAAAGGGAAGCCTTCGCCGTAGAAAGGCCGCGCCTTCTTCTACCTGTTGGCGATAATCCATCATTGCCATATAATAATCTATATCTACTCGCTCAAGATCAGAGGCTTATTCAGCCTAAAGAGAATTTCCCTTGACGTCAAGAAGCCGGAGGAGAAAAATACTCCTGCAGGCGAGGGTGAGAGTGCAGGGGGCCTTGGGGGACTGACGTCGAAGAAACGGGTCGCTGATGTCCAGACCGAGAAAATGTCGCTGGGTGGAGCGGGAGCCCGGGGTGACCTATTTCAAGCCCCAGGGGGTGCCGCTGAAGAATCTGGAGCAGGTCATCATCACCGTGGATGAGCTGGAGGCCTTGCGGCTGTCGGATCTGCTGAACCACAGCCATGAAGCCACGGCCCAGCAGATGAAGGTCTCCCGGCCCACCGTCACCCGCATGTTGGCCCGGGCCCACCGGGCCATTGCCGACGCCCTGGTGAACGGCAAGGCCATCCGCATCGAAGGAGGGGATTATATCCTGGAGACCTGCCACACCTGCTGTCCTACCTGTGGCAAGCCTCTCCATCGACTCACCCCATTACCCGACAACACCGTCTGTCACGCCTGCGAGAGGGGAGAGGAGGGAGAGGCGACTCCGGCGCCGGAGGGGGGATCCCAGGAGGGTGAAGGGTGAGGGAGGAACTGACCTACAAAGAGGCCGGGGTGGATATCGACAAGGCGGATGCCTTTGTGGACTCCATCCGGACTCTGGTCAAATCCACTTTCCGCACCGGGGTGTTGGGGGATGTGGGGGGCTTTGGCGGCCTCTTTCACCTGGACCCCAACCGCTATCGCGACCCTGTCCTTGTCGCCTCCACCGACGGGGTGGGCACCAAGCTCAAGGTGGCCATCCTCATGGGGCGCCACGACACCATCGGCATCGATCTGGTGGCCATGTGCGTCAATGACATCCTGGTGCACGGCGCCGCGCCGTTGTTCTTCCTGGATTA
Source organism: Desulfobaccales bacterium (assembly GCA_037481655.1). Classification (NCBI taxonomy): domain Bacteria; kingdom Pseudomonadati; phylum Thermodesulfobacteriota; class Desulfobaccia; order Desulfobaccales; species Desulfobaccales bacterium. The sequence continues at coordinate 104,719 of JBBFLF010000002.1, forward strand.
TCTGGCCATGGGGAGGCTGGAGCCCGAGATTGCCACCCAGATCCTGGAGGGCATCGCCGCCGGCTGCCGGCAGGCCCGGTGCGCGCTCATCGGCGGCGAAACCGCCGAGATGCCCGGGGTCTATCAGCCGGGGGACTATGATCTGGCGGGCTTTGCGGTGGGGGTGGTGGAGCGCTCCCAGCTCCTGGACGGCTCGGACATCGGGGTGGGGGACAAAATCCTCGGTTTGGCCAGCAACGGCCTGCATGCCAACGGCTTCTCCCTGGTGCGCAAGGTCTTCTTTGACCGCCTGGGGCTTACGGTCCACCAGGAAATTCCGGAGCTGGAGGGCCCTCTGGGGGAGGAGCTCCTCAAGCCCACCCGCATCTATGTGGAGCCGGTCCTCAACCTCATGCGGGACCTGCCTCCTCGGGGCATCGCCCACATCACCGGGGGGGGCCTGGTGGGCAATCTGCCCCGCATCCTTCCCAAGGGCTGTCAGGCGGTGCTGCACCGGGGCTCCTGGCCGGTGCCGACCATCTTCCGGGTCCTGCAGGAGCGGGGGAACATCCCGGAATCCGAGATGTGGCGCACCTTCAACCAGGGCATCGGCCTGGTGCTGGTGGTGCGGCCGGAGCAGGTGTCCGATACCCTCCTGCGTCTTCAGGGCCTCCATGAGGAGGTCCATGTCATCGGGGAGATCGTCGCCCGCCGCCCCGAGGCCCCGCCGGTGGTCTTCACCTGAATTTCCCCCCTCCCTGAAGCTGGCAGATTGTGCATGGGACCTTGTGAAAGCGATTTTTGAGGGGGGGAGCCCAGGCGTTAGGCCCCCCGCCTTCCCCCCAAACTTTCCCCTTTAGCTTAGAGGAACCGAGTCCAAGGCCTCCGTGGGGTGGATGAGTCCGGCAGCGGGGGGAGGGGTCCGCGGCTCTGGCCTCTTCCAGAAACTAGCTGCACCAGTCTCAGCCTCAATGGCTTTCGCCGCCGGCTCCGTTCCAGCCCAAACCGGCTGGCAGACGGTAAGGATTTTGGGCCTTCTATCGGCGTTGGGGCGAGGAAAAAGGAGAGGCAGGGCAGGAGTGCTGCTTCTCACAGCGCCGGGCGGAGGTAAGTGGGGAGCAAGGTGGCGGGCGAGACGCCGGCACCCCGGTCGAGGCGCTCCTGTGCCAGCCGGGCCAAGGTGGCGGCCTGGGGGGAGCGCAGCTCCGGGGGGGCGAGGACCAGGCCTGGTGGCAGCAGGGGCTTCAGAAAATCTGCATGAACGCTCAACCCCGGGCCGGTGAGGACCAGGGGGGGACGCAGCCGGGAGGGCAGGTGCCCCACCGGCAGCCGCTCCGGCTCCCCCAGGGCCACCGGGGTCGCGGCCTCGCAGCGAAACAGGCCCAGATAGACCTCCCCCCGTTTGGCGTCCACCAGCACCCCCACCGGCTCGGGGCGGAACGGCAGGCGGGCGGCGATCACCTCCAGGGTGGAGACCGGCACCACCGGCACCTGCAGGGCGAAGGCCAGGGTCTTCACCGTGGCAATGCCGATGCGCAGGCCGGTGAAATTCCCCGGCCCTTGACTCACCGCCAGGGCCCGCACCTGGGAGAGACTGCGGCCGGCCTCCTTTAACAGGGTCTCCACCGCCGGCAGGAGATGGCGCAGGTAGGCCCCGGGGAGGGCCTGGGAGATCTCCCCCACCACCTGCCCCTCCTCCCACAGGGCCACGCTGCCCTGTTCGGTGGCCGTCTCCACTGCCAGAAGCAACATCTGTGTTTCTCTGGGTACTGCCTCAGAAAAAGATGGCGGCGCTGTGTGCTCCCTTTCTGGGAGATGCGCGCCTTACGGGCACGGTGCCCGGCCCCGTGCCGGGTCGGGGCTCGGGCATCAAAGGATGGCCCCGGTGGCCGGGGATTGTTCCCCCAACCAGCGGCCCCTTGCCTTGCAGAGCGCTTTGCCTGCCCCCGGAGATTAACCTCCATGAAAGAGGCGCTGCAGGTCCTGATAAAAGATCATCACCATCAGGGCCAGGATGATCATCAGCCCCAGGGCCTGGGCGGCCTCCCGGTATTTCATGGCCATGGGCTTGCCCCGGATGGCTTCCCAGAGGATGAAAAGCATGTGCCCCCCGTCCAGGACGGGAATGGGGAGCAGGTTGAGGAGGGTGAGGTTGACACTCAGGAAGGCCATGAATTGCACCAGGGCATAGACCCCCTGCTCCGCCTGCTGGCCGGCCATCTGGGCGATGAGGATGGGTCCTCCCAGGGTGCTGGCGGGCAGCTCCCGACTGATGAGCTTCCAGAGGTGCAGCGCCGTGAGTTCCGCCATCCGCCCGGTGGTGAGAATCCCCTGGCTCAGGGCGGTGAGGGGCCCCACCTGGGAGACCGCCAGATGCTGGCCGGCGCTCACGCCGATGAGCGGCGCAGACACCTTTTTCCCAAAGAGGTCCGTGGTCTCCATGCGGCGGGGGGTGATGGTCAGGGTGAGAAGCTCGTTTCCCCGCTGCACGCTGAAGGTCAGGGGGCGCTCCCCTGCGGAGCGCACCGCCTGCACCAGTTCGTCCCAGCGGGAAATGGGGCGCCCGTCAATGGCGGTCACCAGGTCATCCTTCTTCAAGCCGGCTTCGGCCGCGGGGGAATTCGCCATCACCTCGCCCACCCGAGGGAGGACATAGGGGATGCCGCTCAGGGCGAAGATGAGGCTTAAGGCCGCCACGGCAAAGAGGAGGTTGAAGCCGGGGCCGGCCAGTACGATCAGGGCCCGGTGCCACAGGGGATGATGCGAAAACGAGCGGTGCTCTTCTCCCGGAGGGACGGGATCGGTGGGGTTCTCCCCCAAGAGCTTGACATATCCCCCCAAGGGGATGATGGAGAGCCGGTATTCGGTTTCGCCCCATTTTTTGCTGAGGAGTTTGGGAGGGAAACCCAGGGAAAAGGCCTCCACCTTGACGCCCAAAAGTTTGGCCAAGAGAAAATGGCCGAACTCATGCACAAAGATGAGAAGGCCCAGCACCACAATGGTGGCGATGACAGTGGTCATGAGGAAAAGATCTCCCGCAGGGTCATGAGATGGCGCCGGCGGTCTGGCGTATGAGTTGCTCGGCCCGCTCCCGGGCCCAGTCATTGACGGCCAGCACCTGCTCCAGGTTGGCCAGAGGCTCCGGCTGATGGGCCGCCATGGTGTCCGCCACCACCCGAGGGATGCCCATAAACGGCAGGCGGCCGGCCAGAAAGGCGGCCACCGCCACTTCGTTGGCGGCGTTGAGCACCGCCGGCATGGTGCCGCCGATGGCCGCGGCCTCATACCCCAAAGCCAGGGCCGGAAAGCGCCCCGTATCCGGGGCCTCGAAGGTGAGCTGGGCCACCCGGGTCAGATCCAGGGGTTCGCCGTTCAGAGGCAGGCGCCGGGGGTAGGTCAAGGCATAGGCGATGGGCAGGCGCATGTCCGGCCAGCCCAGTTGGGCCAATACCGAGCCGTCCACAAATTCCACCAGGGAGTGAATGATGCTCTGGGGGTGGATGAAGACCCGGATGCGTTCCGGCGGCAGGCCGAAGAGCACCGCCGCCTCAATGACCTCCAGAGCCTTGTTCATCATGGTGGCGCTGTCAATGGTGATCTTGGCCCCCATGGCCCAGTTGGGGTGCTTCAGGGCCTCTTTGGGGGTGGCGGCGGCCAGTTGCTCCCGGGACCAGGTGCGGAAAGGGCCGCCCGAGGCGGTGAGCCAGAGGCTGCGCACCTCCTCGGAGGGGTGCCCGTGCAGGGCCTGGAAGATGGCGCTGTGCTCGCTGTCCACCGGGATCAAGGCCACACCGTGCTCCTTCACGGCCTGCATGACCAGGGAGCCGGCGGCCACCAGGGTCTCCTTGTTGGCCAGGGCCACGTCCTTGCCGGCCAGGATGGCGGCGTAGGTGGGGGCCAGGCCCACCGCTCCCACCATGGCGGAGAGCACCAGGTCCACCTCCGGCAGGGTGGCCACGGCCTGGGGACCCTCGGGGCCCACCAGGATGTCGGGAACCGCTTCCGCCCCCAGCCGCGCCTTGAGCTCGGCCGCCACTTCCGGGGTCTCCACCGCCACCACCGCCGGCCGGAAGCGGCGCACCTGCTCGGCCAGGCGGGCGGCATTGCGCCCCGCCGCCAGCCCCACCACCCGGAACTCCTGGGGATGCTCCGCCACCACGGACAGGGCATTCATGCCGATGGAGCCGGTGGAGCCCAGAATGGCCAGTCCCTTCATCTACGCCTCTTTGCAAGAATGTGACCACATTCTATCCCATTCCCGGGCAGGCTGCAAAGAAATGCGGCTTTTCGGGTCATCTTCCTTTTATGACCGGCTCCGGATACAATTAAAACTACTTATCAGCGGTTATGGGGCTGGAAGCACCGGCCCCGTGGGAGATACTCCGGGAAGGGAACCGGCATGACGCAACGTGAGGCGGCTCTGGCAGGCAAAATCACCCCGGCCATGCAGCAGGCGGCGGCGGCCGAAGGGCTTAACCCGGAGGCCATCCGTCAGGGCCTGGCGGAGGGCCGCCTGGTGGTGCCGGCCAACATCCACCACGAGGGGCTGAAGGCCATCGCCATCGGCCGGGGAGTGAGGGTCAAGACCAACGCCAATATCGGCACCTCCCCCCACGATATCAGCCTGGACAAGGAGCTGGCCAAGCTGGCCGCGGCCCTGCAGCACGGCGCCGACGCCATCATGGACCTGTCCACCGGCGGTCCTTTGGATCTGATCCGCGCCACTCTGCTGCGGGAGTGTCCGGCGCCTTTCGGCACCGTGCCCATCTACCAGATCATGGTGGAGGCCAAAAGCCTGGAGGAAGTGCAGGCCTCCTGGTTTCTGGACATGGTGGCCCACCACGCCGAGCAAGGGGTGGATTTTGTCACCGTGCACTGCGGCGTCACCCGGGCGGCCCTGCCCTATCTCAAGAAACGGGTCACCGGAGTGGTCTCCCGGGGCGGCTCCTTCACCGTGGCCTGGATGCGCCGCCACGGCAAGGAAAACCCGTTATTTGAACATTTTGATCAACTATTGGACATTGCCCGGACCCATGACGTCACCCTGTCTTTGGGGGATGGCCTCAGGCCCGGGTGCCTGGCGGACGCCACCGACCGGGCCCAGCTCCATGAGCTGAAGACCCTGGGCACCTTGGTGAAACGGGCCTGGGAGGCCGGGGTGCAGGTGATGGTGGAAGGGCCGGGGCATCTGCCGTTGCACGCCATCGCCAAAAACATCCGCCTGCAGCAGAAATACTGCCACGGCGCCCCCTTCTATGTGTTGGGGCCGCTGGTCACCGACGTGGCCGCGGGTTACGATCACATCGCCGGGGCCATCGGCGGGGCCTACGCCGCCTGGCTGGGCGCCTCCTTTTTGTGCTATGTCACACCTGCCGAACACCTGAAGCTGCCGGAAGTGGAGGACGTGGTGGAGGGGGTGATCGCCGCCCGCATCGCCGCCCACGCCGCCGACGTGGCGTTGGGAATCCCCGGGGCGGCGGAGTGGGATCTCAGGATGTCCCAGGCCCGCCGGGCCTTGGACTGGCAGCGCCAGATCGAGCTCAGCATCGATCCGGACAAGGCCCGGCGCTACCGGGAGCTGAGCCAGGCCAAAGAGGACCAGTGCACCATGTGCGGCCGGTTTTGTGCCATGAAGGTCTTCGACGAGAAGTTTGACTGAGGCGCCGGCAGGGAGAGGCCAGGGGCTAAGGTGCAAGAAGGGTGGAGACCTGATGGGCGGGCAGCGATGGAGGGCCCAGAAGGAGCCAGCACCCATGTGAAGATGAGGCCGGGATACCTTTCGTCCGAAAAGTCTTTTCCTCAATCCCTGGGCTGGTCCCGGAAACCCCGGAAGCTCCCCTCCCCCTACAAAGCGGTGAGTTGCGACGCTGAAAGTGCCTCTTCCCCCCTTGACAAAGGGGCGGAATTTTCCCTATATTGAAAACGTAGCTGGGGGATCGTCCAACGGCAGGACTGCAGACTCTGGATCTGCCTATCTAGGTTCGAATCCTAGTCCCCCAGCCAAATTTTTTGGATATTCGATGGGTTAGGGGGCGTTCAGCAGCCGGCCCCGTCTCTCCACCATGTCCCCGCTCGGTCAGCCGCAGAGCGGGGCTTTTTTTTTCGGTTCACCTTCATCCTCCTGTCCCCCCGCTTTCTTGTTCGGACCCAGTCAGATCTTGGGTTTTCGGGTTTCCTTGGCGGGGAATGTGTTCCGGACGGCACCTCCGATGGCCAGGAAGGCGTGGAGTCAGCTGCCTCGGCAATAGCGGGAGCCTTGGTATTTTTCCTGACCACGCCTCGGCCCGCCCTTTAGATGTGAATCCCGAAATAGATCAGGATGTATTTCAGGGAGACGTATAAAAACAGCAGGCCGAAGAGGGCCTTCAGAATGTGGGGCTTGATTTTGGCCACCAGCCTGGCCCCGAAGATGGCGCCGATGAGGGCGCCCACTCCCAGAGCCACGGCAGCCGGAATATTCACCGCTTGCTGATAGAACTTAAAGATGGCCCCCACCAGGGCCATCCAGACAAAGGCGGCCATGGAGGTGCCGATGGCCAGTTTGACCGGGGCCTTGAGGAAATAGATGTAGGAAGGGACCAAGGCGTAGCCGCCGCCCAGGCCGATGATGCCGGTGAGGGTGCCGATGGCCGAGCCCAGCACCGTTTTGGCCAGGGGGGTGCCGGGAATGGCGGTGCCCGCGGCCTGCGGGGGCCCTGTCACCAGCAGGCCTTCATACAGCATGCGCAGGGACACCACAATGAAGGCCAGGCCGATGATCAGGTCGATGAGGGCGCCATAGGGCTTCAGATAGCCGAAGATGATGGAGCCGATGATGACCCCGAGGATGCCGCTGTAGCCGGTGAGGAGGGAGGTCTCGGCATCCACGTTTTTCATGCGCCAGTGCTGGATAGCACCGGAGGCGGCGGTGAAGACCACGGCGGTGAGGGTGGTGCCCACCGCCAGGGCTGGGTCGAAGTGAAACCCGAAGCGGATGACCGGCATCATCAGGGCGCAACCGCCGGTGCCCAGCAATCCGCCGATCACCCCGGCCGCAAGGCCGGTGACGAAATAAATGGCGTATATGGCATAAAACATGAAACCTACCTGCCCTCCTGGGCGCAATGAATTTTAAAATTTATTTAATCACTATGGTTAAAATATGCAACCGTTTATCCGAATATTTAAAAAATTATTCCTCTCTTCCGCTGTCAGCTCTCCGAGAGAATTCCTTCCCAGGGCAGCGTCAAGGCTCTTCCCGCTTCTCCCAGGGTTGCTCCGGAGAGCCGGGCGGTGAATGAGGGCTGAGAAGGAGGAGGGCACCCTCGGCTTCATCCAAAGCACCTGCCGGAGCCCGCCGGCAGGCGACGGCCATGCATACCCCGGGGACCCGCAGGGGGAAAAGGCCTCAGCGACTTCGCAGCAGGAGAAAGATGAACAGCGGGGCGCCCACCAAGGCCGTCACCACCCCCACCGGCATCTCCCCCGTGGCCGGCAGTACCCGGGAGAGGAGGTCGCACAACACCAGAAAGCTGGCGCCGCCCAAAAGGGAAGCCGGAAGCAGCAGGCGGTGGTCCGGGCCCACCAGCAGGCGCAGCAGATGCGGCACCACCAGGCCCACAAAGCCCACCAACCCGGAGTGACAGACCACCAGGCTCACCAGAAAGGAGGTGAGGATCAGGAGCAGGCGGGAGATGACGGCGACATTGAGCCCCAGAAAATGGGCGCTTTCCTCTCCCAGGAGGAGCAGGTTGAGGGGGCGGGCCAGTCCCATGAGCACCACAAAGCCGGGGAGGAGAGCGGCGGCCAGATAAGGGAGATGCTCCGGCGCCGCCAGGGAGAGGTCCCCCATGAGCCAGAAGAGCAGGTGGTGCAGGCGGGCATCCTGGGTCAAAGACAAAAGAAACATGATGATGGCGCCGCAGAAGGCGTTGACCATGACCCCGGAGAGGAGCAGGGCTTCGTGGCGCCGCACCGCCTTACCCCAGGTAAGGAGCACCAGCAGGGCCAAGGTGGCCATGCTCCCGGCAAAGGCCAGGCCCGTGACCCCGGGAAAGGCAGCCCACCCCGCCAGCAGGGCCAGGATGGCCCCCACCGCCGCTCCGCCGGAAACCCCCAGGATGTAGGGCTCTGCCAGGGGATTGCGCAAGAGAGCCTGAAAAACCACCCCCGCCGCCGACAGGGTGGCCCCCACCAGCGCAGCCAGGAGCACCCGGGGAAAACGCAGGTGCCAGATGATGACCGGCAGGATGTCTTCCGGGTCGCCAGAGCCCAAAAGAGCGCTGAAAGTAGGCCGCCAACCGGCTCCCCAGGAGCCGGCGCACAGCCCCGCCGCCAGGCTGAGGGCCAGCCCCAGGCCGCCCACGGCCAGCACCAGAAGCAAGCGGCGTCCCAGGTTCATGGCAGGGCCGCCGCCAGATCCGGGTGGAGGAGCCGGAAGACCAGCTCGAGACCATCAAATAGCCGGGGGCCGGGCCGGTCCACCAGATCGGAGTCAATGAGGTGGATCCGGCCCTGCCGGACGGCGGGGAGTTGCACCCAGCGCTGCCATCCGGCCTTGACCTGCTCAAAGAGACCTTCCCGTTCCATGGTGGTGATGATGATGACCTCCGGGCGCAGGGCCAGGACCTGCTCCTGGGAGAAGCGGGGATAAGGCGGCCCGCCCGCCGCCACATTGATACCGCCGGCGGTGGCGATGAGCTCATCGATGAGGGTGTGGGAGCCGGCGGAGACCAGGGGCGATACCCCGATCTGGAAGAAGACCCGGGGCCGGGAGCGCGCCTGGGACGCCAGGTTTCTGATCCGGGCCAGGCGCCGGCCCAGATCCTCGGCCAGCGCCCGGGTGGCCTCATGGACGCCGAGGCGGTTTCCCACCTCCAACAGAGTGGCGATCACCCCCTCCAGGGTGCGGGGGTCCACCACGTGCACCGGAATCCCCACATACTGAAGGCGGGCCAGGAGATGGGGCGGGGTGCCGTCCCGCACGGCCAGCACCAGATCGGGTTTAAGAGCCACCACCCGCTCCACGTCGGGGTGGATGTAGGAGCCCACCCGGGGGAGTCCCTGAACCTGCGGTGGGTAGTCGCTGTGGCGATCCACCCCCACCAGCCGCTCCCCGGCCCCCACCGCAAAGACCATCTCCGTGAGGCTGGGGGCCAGGGTCACCAGCCGCCGGGGCGCAGCCGGTGCTAGTGAGGACTCCATCCCTACTCCCGTCGCCGCCCGGAGCAGGCCGGTCTGGAGGGTGAGTCCCACCAGCAGCAGGCAAAGGAGGGGGATTCGTGGAGTCACGGCCGGTTCTATCTTCAGGGGCGGCGGGCCGCCCTCACCTTGCTTCTCCCGCCCCTTTAAGTTGGGGAAATCGTAGCCAAAATCCTGAGGTCCTTAACCAAAGTCCCGGGTGCCCTGAGAGACTGGGAAGAGGGCCGCAGATTCCTGCCCCCCCTTCCCACCTTTCATCGCTCCCGCTGAAATTATACTTTTTCAGATTTCCAGGCGCAGGCCCCCGATGATCTGGAACCGGGGCGAGGAGTAACCGAACACCTCCTCATAGTCCCGGTCGAAGAGGTTGAGGGCCCGAACCATGAGTTTCAGGCTTTTGACCTGATGCCAATTCTGCACCAGGGTATAGGAGGCGGCCAGGTCGGCGGTGAAATACCCGCCCCGGCGTTCCCGGACGGCATAGTAGGGCGGCAGGAAGGAGGGCCGGCGGTCCTCCCGCACCCCCACATACAGGCCATGGACGTTGAGTTCCAGAGGTCCCCGGACATAGCTGAGGTCAAAGCTCACGGTCTGGCGCGGCCGGCGCAGGAGGTTTTTCCCGGTGATAATGTTGATGCTGGTGATGCCGCCGTCATCCAGGACCCTGAACTGGGTGAGGTAGGTATAGGAGGCGCGCAGCGAAAAACCCCGGTAGGGTTTCGTTTGTATATAGGCCTCGATGCCCTTGGTGCGGGCGGCGGCGATATTCTCAAAGGTGCCGGTGGTGAAGCCGGTCTGCACGTATTGAATAAGGTCGGTGAAGTGATTTTCAAAATAGGTGACGCCGGCCCGCAGGCGGCCCTGCCAGAGCCACTGATCCGCCCCCACTTCCCAGCTGACGTTCTTTTCCGGGTTCAGTTTGGGGTTGCCCCGGAAGAAGGGGTTCAGGGAGTTGGTTTCCAAAAAAGAGGGGGCCTTCACCGCCCGGCCGCCGGCGGCCCTCAGGGTGGTGTCGGTCTCCGGAAACCGCAGGGCGGCGGAGGCCCGGGGGCAGAATTCCAGCTTCTGGAAGGCCCGGTTGTCCTCCAGGCTGGCCCCCAGGTTCAGGAAGAAGCGCTCCCGGACGGCCAGCTGCTCCTGGAGATACCAGGTGACGCTCCCCCGATGGGCCTTGGTGGTGCTTTCCTTGTAGCCGGAGAAGGTCAGCCAGTCCCAGTCCCGGCTCCAGCCTTCATAGCGGGCGTGGCGCAGCTCCACCCCCAGGGTGGTGGTGCCGGCCAGACGCTCCTTGGCCCCGAAGACAAGATTCGTCCGGTAATGGGCGGTCCACTGCGTTTCCTGATCCCGGCTGAAGAAATCGAAGTCCTGAAACAGGACCTCCCGGGGGTTGGCCGGGTTGTTATAGCGCAGGAGGGTATTGAGAAAGCCCAGCTGCAGCTCGTGTTCCCACCAGGGGAAGGGGGTGTAGCGGGTGGTGAGGCCCAAAAGCAGCAGCCGGGATTTCTGGTTCTGGTCCGGGTCCAGCCCGACACCGCCTTTGTCTTTGGGGTCGAAACGGTCGCCGCTGAAGGTGGGGAACCCATAATACGTGTCCACATAATACTGGGTGAGGGTGAAGGTCAGATTCCTCAGCGGCTCCAGGTCAAAGCGGGAATTGACCACATTGCTGGCAAAGCGGTTGTTGAAAGAGAGGATCCCGGTATCATCGTAGCGGCCATAGGCTAGGGAATAGGAGAAGGCGCCGGCGGAACCCGTGAGGCTGAGGCGCTGTTCACTGATGAGGTTGTTGCGGCTGTGGCCCTCGGCATGGGCCCCCCAGAGGCTGGCGGCGGTCAGCCGGGGGGGACCGGACCCTTTCCGGGTGAAAAGCTGCACCACCCCGGTCATGGCATCATTGCCATAGAGGGAGCTCATGGGCCCCCGCACCACCTCCAGACGCTCCACGTTGTCCAGGGTCAGTTTGCTGAAATCAAACAGTCCGCCGGTCTCATTGAGCCGGAAGCCGTTTAAGAGCACCAAGGTCATGTTGTTGTTGCCTCCCCTCAACAGGAGGGAGGTGGTGCCGCCCCGGCTGCCGGTCTGGGAGATGGTGGCGCCGGGCACATCCCGGAGGAAGGAGCTCACCCGGGGTTCCTGGCGGAGATCCATTTCCGGCGCCAGAAACACGGTGCTGGAGGTGGCCGTTTCCTTGCCGGGGACCTCGGTGCCGGTGGCGGTGACCACCATTTCCTCCAGGGTCTGGACCTCCGTCGCCCCCTTTTCGGCGCCCAACGCGACGGTCGCAGGGGCCAGGATCAGGAAAAGGACCGCAAACAGGAGCTGTCGTCTGTGCATCATGCCCTCCCACAGGCGAAATGAAGGAAATGCAGATTTTCTGAGGCATGATCCACCGGACCGAAAAAAAAATCCCTGGGTCCGGGTGGACCCAAGGATTGCACCCTGCTTCCTTGATCCCTGGGGTGCCGGGAGGCCAGCTCCCGGCGGCGTCGGCCCCAATGCCTCGTTGGGGGACGCGGTGGCTTACAGGCAGGTCTTCTGGCTCCCGGATCGTCCTACTTCCTGCGCCTTCCCGCCCGCAAAGGGCAGTGGCTTTATGCAGGGTTCGTCCCCGGTGACAGCGGCGGGACCGCGCCGGAATTGCACCGGCTTCCCTTTTCAGCCCGGAGGGCACCTGTCAGCTCGTCTCATCTTAAAAGGGGGGCAGGCCGGGGTCAAGGAAAAAATCAGGGGGGCCAAGGGGAACTTGTCGCAAGAAAGGTCACCTTGCGGGATCACCAGGACAACAGCCCTTGTGGCCCCGGATGGCAGTTTCTTGGGCTTGGCCTGAGAGCGGGCTGGGGGGTAATGCGGGGCGCCAAGGGTATGGCGGAGTCTGAGCGGGGGTTTGGCAGGGCTGCGGCGATTTAGCCCTTTCGCCCTCGGCTCCCTTCCCTCACATGCGCTCTCTTCCTAAGCCTGTGCCGCCCTTTCCTGGCGGAGGACCCGGTTCAGGAGCGCGGCCATCTCCTGCACCCGGTAGGGTTTTTTCAGCACCCCCTGGAAACCGTAGCGCTCATATTGGGTGAGGATGGGGTCTTCGGCATAGCCGGAGGTGACGATGGCCACCACCTGGGGGTCCACCTCCCGGAGCTTCTCCACCGACTCTTTGCCGCCCATGCCGCCGGGGACGGTGAGATCCAGGATGACGGCGTCAAAAGGCTCCCCCCGGGCGCGGGCCTCCTGGTAGGCGGCCACCGCCACCTTGCCTTCCGGGACGCATTCCGCCCGGTACCCGAGGTGTTCCAGCATCCGGCGGGCCACGTCTGCCACCTGGGGATCGTCCTCCAGGACCAGGACTCGCCGGCCCGGAGGGACGGACAGGGAGGGAGCGGGGATAGGGGCCTGGTCCCTTGTGCCCTGAGGCGCGGCGGGGAGGTAGAGAGTGAAGGTGGCCCCCTCTCCGAGAGTGGAGGAGCAGGTGAGGTAGCCGCCATGCTTTTGCAGGATGGAAAAGGCGGTGGCCAGCCCCAGGCCGCTGCCCCCCGGTTTGGTGGTGAAGTACGGATCGAAAATCTTTCCCAGCAAAGCGGGGTCGATGCCCGGTCCTTGGTCAGCGATGGCCACCCGGACATAAGGGCCGGGAGTCAGGGGCAATCCGTCTGCCTCCGTCATCCGGCAGTTTTCCGCAGTCACAGTAATCTGGCCGCCCCCGGGCATGGCCTGGTGGGCATTGATGAGGATATCCTGCAGGGCCTGGCGCACCTGCCCCGGGTCCACATGGGCCGCCCACAGGTCCGCTGGGAGGGAACAGTGGGCCCGGGAGCGGGAGCCGGCCAGGGCCAGGGTGATGGCCTCCTGGAGGAGGGGGCCCACCGGGGTGATCTGCTTAACGGGGGTGCCGCCTTTGGCGAAGGTGAGGAGCTGCTGCGCCAAGCCCTGGGCCCTGAGACAGGCCTGCTCCGCTGCCTGCAGGGATTTCTGGGCCGCCTCCGGCAGTTCGGCCGTCAGGGTCACCAAGGTGATGTTCCCTAACAAGGCGGTGAGGAGATTGTTGAAGTCGTGGGCGATACCGCCGGCCAGAATGCCCACAGCCTCCAGTTTGTCCAGTTTGAGGCGCTCCTCTTCCTGGCGCTTGCGCTCGGTGATATCGAAGAGGATGCCCTGAAGGGTCGGGGGTTGGCCCTCCGGCCCCGCCAGGAGCTGACTGCGCTCCTGGATCCAGCGTACCTGGCCGTCCCGGGTGCGGATGCGGTATTCCCGCATCACGGCCTGCGGGGCTGCACAGGCCTGGGGAGGGACCGGTTCCCGGTCCTCGGACAGGATGAGGTCTTGCCAGCGGAGCTGCCTCAGGTGGAAGGCTTCCCGGGAATAGCCCGTCAGGGCCTCAATTTTGTGATCATAGAAATCGAGGCTGCCATCGGGCTGGCAGGTGAAGACCACCCCGGGGATGTTTTCCACCAGGAGGCGGTATTTTTCTTCGCTCTGCCGCAGCCGGGCCTGCGATTCCTGCAGCTCCCGGGTGCGGGCCTCCAGGATGTCCTCCACCCGGAGCAGGGCCCGTTCCCGGCGCACCTTGAAGCTGAGCTCCACCAGATAGCGGGGGTCGAAGGGTTTGCGCAGATAGCCGTCGGCCCCCCGGCTGAGGAAGTGCATGGCCAAAGTGGGGTCGGCGTCGGTGGTGATCATGATGACCGCCGGGAAGGTCGTTCCCGCGGTGAATTCCTGCAGCAACTGATCTCCCGGCACATCCGGCAGATGATAATCCAGGATGATCAGCTCCGGGGTGAAGTCTGCAAAGAGACGGCGGCCCTCGGCGCCGGTGAGGGCGATTTGGGTCTGGTAGCCGGATTCCCGGAAGGTGCGCTCCAGGAGGCGGGCCAGGGTGGGGCTGTCTTCCACAATCAGGACCCGGGGGCAGATGGTGGGGGTCTGGCCGGAGAGGAGGCTCCGCACCACGCCTTTCAGTTCGGCGGCGCTGCAGGGCATTGAGAGGAAGGCATCCGCCCCCAGGTCCCGGGTGATCTCCTGGGCATCCACCCCGGCAAAAGTGGCGGAGACCACCAAGAGGGGGACGTGCCGGTAGGCGGGATACTCGGCCGAGCGCAGGAGGCGGCAGAAACGCCAGCCGTCAATGCCGGGCATATGGAGGTCGGTGACCAAGAGGTCCGGCGGGCCCTCCTGCTCCATCAGGGCCAGGGCCTCGGCAACGCCGGCGGCACAGCGAACCTCCAGCCCCTCCTTGGCCAGGATGGCCGCGAGGAGGCGCAATTGCGTGGGGTCGTCATTGACCACCACGACTCTGCGGGGTGTCACCGCTGAGGTAGCATGCGGCATGGGCTCGTCTTCCGCTCTTAGTCCCTGCCACCTGGTCTGCCCGCAAGGAGGGGCGGGCGGTTATAAAGTCACGGCCTGTTGGAAACGGGTCAGCTCTTCCTCCACGGCCTGGAGAAGACCGGGAACGGCAGTCAGGTCTCCCTCCCTGCCGGCCTGCTCCAGTTGGGCGGCCCGATGGCTGAGGGCCTCGGCGCCCAAACCGGCGGCCGCGCCCTTGAGGGAGTGGGCCTGGTTCCAGATGGTGTGGGCATCGCCCACCGCCAGGGCGGCCTGCAGTTCCTGGATCTGAATCCAGGACTGGCTGAGGAAGAGGTCCACAAGCTCCCGGAGGAGGTCTTCATCCCCCTCCAGGCGATCCAACACTTCCGAGCGCTGAAAAATCTCCGTCATGAGATTCCCTCTCCTCCTGAGACAGGCCAAACCCGCCGGGGGCAGCTGTGCCGTTTTGGGCCGGAATGGCAGGCTTTTTCACCTGAGCTCACATTCCTCCTGGGTCCGGGCCACGGGGACCGGCCACCCGGTTGCGACCGCCGGCCTTGGCCTGATAGAGGCACGCATCGGCCTGGGCCAGGAGGGCTTCGGCGCTCGGGGCGCCCGGTTCGCCGGGCGCTACGGCAACCACTCCGAAGCTGGCGGTCACCGGCACCGGCCCGGCGGCGGTGACGAACGGCGTGGCCGCCACCCGGTTCAGGAGGCGCCGGGCCAACGCCAGGCACCCGGGGAGACCGGTCTCCGGCAGGACCATCACAAACTCCTCGCCGCCGTAGCGGGCCAGCCAGTCCACCCCTTGCCGCACTTGGCCGGAGACTCGCCGGGTGAATTCTTTGAGGACGTCATCGCCCACGCCGTGGCCGAAGGTGTCATTGATTGCTTTAAAATGGTCCAGGTCGCACAGGATGAGCCCCAGAGGGCGGTGGTAGCGCCGGGCCCGGGCCAGTTCCCGGGGCAGATTCTCCATCAGGTAACGGCGGTTATAGACCCCGGTGAGGGGGTCGGTGACCGCCAGCCGGGCAATCTCCCGATTGCGCTCCTTGAGAGTGCGCTCCAAAGCCAAAATGCGGCGGCCGGTGCGCATCCGGGCCAAGAGTTCCATGGGGTGCACCGGTTTCACCAGATAATCATCGGCGCCGGCCTCCAGACCGGTGAGCACATCATCCAGGGAATCCCGGGCGGTGAGGAGGATAAGATAGACGTAGGATTCCCACTCCTGGCTGCGGATGGCCCGGCACAGTTCCAGCCCGTCCATCTCCGGCATCATCCAGTCGGTGAGGACCAGGGGGCAAAAATTCTCCCCGAGGCGCTCCAGGGCTTCCCGGCCGTTGGCGGCGGTGAGCACCCTGTAGCCCTCCCGCCTCAGCTGCACTTCCAGCAGGCGGCAGGTGACGGGGTGATCGTCCACCACCATGACGGGCCAATCCTCCTCGTCAGCCACCCGCTGCTCCCTCCGGAGAGGGGGGGTGGACGTGCCCCTGGCTGCGCCGCCGACGGGCGTCATATGCCCCTCAAGCCCTTCGCCCTGCCGCATCTGCCTGGCGCTCACCTCCTGTGGCCTGCCATCCTGGCGGAGCCCGTCCTGGCCAAAGTCATGTGGACCGGCTCGGGCTCAGGCCTCCCCTGCCCTCGCCGCCCCCAGATGTCGTCAAACTGAAGGTTGATGTATCAGGCGCAGCCCGGGAGCCCTTATGGGGGGAGGATGAGCCTTGGTCTGTTGGTTTTCAACTTGCCCTTGGACCCGGTCCGGGGCCCGCTTCCCTCTTCCGCCCCTTTTCGCGGGGGCGGCCATCAAGGCATAACCGTCTGGTTTGGGCCGGCGCCTCCCCGCCTCCCTGTTTCAGCTCTGCTGTCCCCGGGGGCTAAAAATTCATCTCCTCCGAGTCCCAGTCGCTGGCAGCCGGGGGCGGGCCGGGTTGCCCTCCCCCCTGCACCACCCACTTGCGGATCATCTCAAAGACCGCTTCCCGCTTCACCGGCTTGGAGATATAGTCGTTCATGCCGGCCCGCAGACAGCGCTCCCGGTCCTCCCGCATGGCGTTGGCGGTCATGGCGATGATGGGGAGGGTCACGCCCTGGCGCCGCAGCTCCCGGGTGGCGGCCAGCCCGTCCATCACCGGCATCTGCATGTCCATGAAGATGAGATCGAAGGCCTGGGGGTCGGCCAGCACCTTGGCCACCGCCTCCTGACCGTTTTCGGCCAGCTCCACCTGATACCCCCCTTTGGTGAGCATCAGCAGGGCCAGTTTCTGGTTGACGGGGTTGTCCTCCACCAGGAGGATGCGGGTGCCGTGCTTCAGCTCTTCCCACAGGGTCTGCTGGGTGACGAAGGTGGGGCTTTTGTCCGCCGCCGGGGCTTCCGCGCCCAAGAGACGGGAGAGCATGGCCACCAGCTCCGGCCGTTTCACCGGTTTGACCAGGAAGCCGTCGAAGCCTGCCTCCAGGAAGCGGGAGCGGCGCTGATCGGTGGAGGAGGAGTAGGCCAACAGGGGCAGGCGCCCCAGCTCCCCGGCCCGGGCCCGGATGCTTTGGGCCACGGCATAGCCGTCCAGGCCGGGCATCTGAATGTCCAGGATGGCCAGGTGGAAGGGGTCCTCGGGCGGCGCCGCCATCAGCGTCGGGAGCACCTCCTCCCCCCGGGACAGGGCGGTCACCCTGAGGCCCAGAGGCTCCAGGACCCGGCTGAGGATGTCCAGATGGGTGTCGTTGTCGTCCAGAATGAGGACCTTTTTGCCGGCCAGGCCCCGGGGGACGGCTCTCCCGGAGGGTGCCTTGTCGCTTTTCCTCACCCAGGCGGTGAAAAAGAAGATGCTCCCTTGCCCCACCTGGCTGTCCACCTGCACCTCGCCGCCCATGAGCCGGGCCAGCTGGCGGCAGATGGCCAGACCCAGGCCGGTGCCGCCATACTGCCGGGTGATGGAGCCGTCCGCCTGCTGGAAGGCGTCAAAGATCTGCTCCCGTTTGTCTTCCGGAATCCCCACCCCGGTGTCCCGCACCTTGGTGAGGAGAAGGAGTTCGTCGTCCCGGGCCTCCGCCACCTCCAGGGAGAGCTCGATCTCGCCGGCGGGGGTGAATTTCTCCGCATTGCTCAGGAGGTTGAGGAGCACCTGCCGGAAGCGGGCGGGATCTCCCCGGACGAAGCCGGGCACCTCGTCGCCGATGCGGCAGAGGAGCTCCACCGGTTTGTCCTTGAGGCGGGGGGAGATGAGGTCACAGACCTCGTAGGCCAGGAGTTCCGGGTCGAAATCCACCTCCTCCAGGGAGAGGTGGCCGGCCTCGATCTTGGAGAAATCCAGGATGTCGTTGATGAGGGCCAGCAGGGCCTCGGCGCTCTGTCTGACGTTGTGGACAAACCCCGCCTGTTCGTCGCTCAAGGGGGTGTCGCTCAGAAGCTCGGTAAAGCCGATGATACTGTTCATGGGGGTGCGGATTTCGTGGCTCATGCGGGCCAGAAATTCGCTTTTGGCCATGTTGGCCACCGCCGCCTGGGTGGCCAGGAGGTTGGCCTGGCCGATGGCCTCCTCCAGTTGGCGGTTGACCTCCGCCAGTTGCCGGTTGAGATCCTCTGCGGCCTCCCGGGCGGCCCGGAGCTCCGCTTCCGCCTTTTTTTGCGCCGAGATATCCACAAAACTTTCCAACAGGTGCAGCCGGCCCCCCAGGGTGATGGGCACCACGGTCTTGAGGACCGGCAACCGCACCCCATCCCGGCGAATGATCTCCCGCTCGGCGTTGTCCACTGGGCGCCCCAGGTCGGTGATGGGGCATTGCCCGGCCTGGACCGGGCAGAGCCGCTCGTGGCAGATTTCGCCCACGAGCTCCTCCCGGGTGGCACCCAGGAGGCGCAGGGCGCTGGGATTGGCTTCCACGATGCGTTTGGTGTCTGCCTCCACGATGAGGATGCCGGCCTGCAGTTTCTCCAGGATGAGCCGGGTGCGTTCCTCGCTCTCCTCCAGAGCCCGGCGGGCCCGGCGGTGCTCGCTGATCTCCCGCTCCAAAGAGGCGTTGGCGGCCTTGAGCTCAGCGGTGCGCTGCTCCACCCGGGTCTCCAGGCTCTGATTCAGGGCGGCCAGGGCGGCCAGGTTCTGGTGCCTTTTGTGCAGAAAAGCCACCAACAGCCCGGTAGTCACCATCCCCCCCACCCCCACCATAAGCGGCAGCCAGAGGAGAAGGAGCCACGGCGGCCGGGCCGCGGGCACCACCACGGCGCGCCACAGCCGGCTGCCCACATCCACTACTGCCACGTAGGTCCAGCTGTGAGGCCAGGCAATCTCTGAGACCGGGGGCGACTTCAGCGCCGTGGCGGTGTGCAGGGAAAAGGCCACCAGAAAGCGTTCCCCCGGGGGGGCCAGATCATCGTAAAGCTGGAGGCAGAGATTGCTCTCTTTGAGCTCCCGGAAGGTGTGGGCCAACAGATCCGCTATCCGGAAGACCCCCAGGGCGAAGCCCTTGAGGGCCTGGCGCCGCGCCTCCACGTCGACGGGGGGCTGGTCCCCCTGATAGACCGGCCAGAAAATCAGGATGCCTTTGTGACCTTCCTGTTCCTGGGCCAAAAATAAGGGGGCGCTGGCGGCGGGGTCCCCCCGGTCCCGGGCCCAGTTGAGGGCCTGGCGCCGGGCGGGTTCGGAGCCCAGGTCATATCCCAGGAGGTCCTCCTTGCCGTGGAGGGGCTCCACCAGCGACAGGGGAAAATATTCGTCCCGGTCCCCAGCCGGGATGAAGCTGCCGTGGGAATCCTTTTCCGTGAGTTGAAAACCAAGGAGACCCTCCCGGCGCCGGGCCTCCTCGAAATCCCGGCGGGCCGCGGCCGGCAGCCGGGGCACCCAGCCCAGGGCCCGCAGCCCCGGATTGTAGGTGGGCTGGGTGTAGGAGAGGAAAGGCTCGGTGAAGCGCCGGAACTGCTCCCGTCCGATCTTGTCGGAGATGGCCAAGAACGAGGCCAGGCTCTGCAGGGCGGTGTGAGTCTGCTGAATGGTGCCGGCCAGCCGGCTGACGGCGTCCCGGGCTTCGTGAAGGAAGCGCAGCCGGCGGCTCTCCTCCTCCCAAGTCCAGACGGCCAGGGCGGCGCCGAGAGAAAGGCACAGGCCCAGCACCCCCACCAGCCACAAGATACCCGGCCGGGTGGGAGGCGCAGCCAGCGCTTGACGGGGTCTGAGGGAGTAGTCGTCCATGGCTCTGGTCCCGCGGCGGGCACAGTGCCCCTTTACCGGGCCACCGGCCTCCGCTTACTGCTTCATCGACCCGGGGGCCGGAAAACTTAAAGACCTGAAAGGAACCCCCTATCCCCGGGGCCACCTGCACGGAGCCACAAAGGGCTTGCATTCTCGTCATCGACTTGCTACATTGAACGGTGATGCATGTTGCCCGGCGCGGCAGCCGATGATCCCCGGTAGCTCAGCAGGTAGAGCGGGTGGCTGTTAACCACTTGGTCGGCGGTTCGAGTCCGTCCCGGGGAGCCACAGACCATCAGGGGGTGGCTGAAAGGCCACCCCTTTTTAATGGTCTCGGATAATTTCCCTCCTCACCACCTCCCCGCCCCCAAATCCCGCTGAGGCTCTGGAAAAATCACCGGCTGGCTCAAGGAGGCTCCTTGGGAGTCTCGCGGGGCCGATTCCACCCGGCTGAAATCAGAGGCTGGCCGGAGGGAAGGGCCGTTCCCGGGAGGAGAAAACCCCCTCACCTGCGGGCGTCTAAAATGGGGGAGCGGCCTTGCAGAGGATGACGTGTCCTGGGACTGCCCCGGTCGCCGGCTGTGACGCGGGGAAGAGATGAGGTCCCTGGAAGGGTTCAGGCAGGCGTGGAGATGCCCGGGTGTTCCAGGAGACGCAGAGGCAGTCTGATGGTGATGGTGGTTCCCCGACCCACCTGGCTGTCCAGGGTAATGGTGCCCCGGTGTTCATCCACGATCTGGCGGACGAAGACCATTCCCAGGCCGGTTCCCCCCACCTCAGTGGTGTAGAACGGCTCAAAGACCCGGGCGGCCACCTCCGGGGGCATGCCCCGGCCGCGGTCCTGGATGATGAGGACGGCCTGGTGACCCTCCACCAGGGTGGCCACCCGGACTGTTCCCTCAGGAGGAGTGGCGTCCATGGCGTTGCGCAGCAGGTGGGCCAGGGCCAGCTTGAGCAGGTGGGCATTGAGATGGGCGTACAGGTGGTTGGGGTGTAATTCCAGCTCCACGCGGAGGCCTTTGCGCTGGAATTCCTCCTGGAGGAGGTTCACGGTCTCCTGAACGATCTTATTAAGATCCACCTGGCGGAAGAAGGCCTCTTTTCTTTGCGCCAGGGACTCGAAGCGTGCCACCATCTCCTCCAGGCGCTTGGCCTCCCGGGCGATATGGGCGGCCCAGGTGCGGACCGGGTCCTCGGGCGCAGCCTTTTTGAGGAGGCGGTGGCTGAACCCGCCAATGATGTGCAGGGGGTTGCGGATGCCGTCGGCCACCCCCAGGGCCATCTCGCTCATGGTGCGCTCAATCACCAGGGCTTCCATCTCCCGGTTCAGCTCCAGGATTTCCCGGCTGGTGGCCTCCAGCTCCCGGTGATTGGCCAGCATCCGGCGGTAAAGGCGCTGGATGTGATGGAAAAAGAGGCACACCGAGGCGATGACCACAAAGCTGATGCTGTTGAGCCCGCCGGAGAAAGGCTGCAGCAGCCGCCACACCGAGTCATACCCCGAGAAAACCAGGAGATGCCGGAGCATATGGCCCACGCCCCGGGAAAGGGCAAAGGCCAGCAAAGCCAGGGTCAGCCAGTAAAGGAAGAGCCACTGGGCATTCTCCGGCTCCCCGGCCATCAATTGTCGCACCAGCCCCAGAGCCCGGACCGCCAGGATGATCACCAGGGCTGAGCCGACAAAATCAATGATCCAGATGGGAAACAGGGGCAGGCTGATCACCCGCGCATCTCTCCCGGCTTGTGGGTCAGGGCCTTCAGACCCCGATAAAACAGGTAAAAGGCCGGCACCAGAATCAGGTGGTCCATTTTGGCGACGTAGTAAACCCAGGCAGCCGCCTCGTCCATCAGCAGACGCTGGCCAAAATCCGTAGGCCGGCCCACAAACGCCTGCTCGCTTAAAAAGACTTCGGCTGTATGACCCGCAAAAGCGAGCAGGTTCCACCAGGTATACAAGACCCCGGCCCAGATCAGGGTCCGAAATCCCCCCACCCTCTGGAGCCCCTCCCTTTTGATCATGTAAATCAGGAAGATCATGGCGCCGGCAAAGAGCAAATGGGCAAGCTGATGGACGTAGAGGCCCTCCGGATGGCCATGGCTGATGAGGGCCAAAGAGGGGCGGGGAAAGGTAAGGAGCAAAACCGGGACTACCGGCCAGACGAGGCTATGGGGGCGGATCATCTACCGTCATTTTCGCACCAAGGCACAAAATGTCAATCACCCCACGGGTCCCTTAATTCTTCCCCTCGTCTTACCTTCCCCCGGCAGCCGCCACCGGCAGAGCCGCAACCATCAGGGGGGAGAAGCGCGGATCTTTACCGTTCTGGCGGGCGTCAAGCGGCCGGAAGGTAGTAAGGCTAATTAAGTTAAGGTAGTGCAGTTACTCAGGGTTTGTGTTACCCTGGCAATCGTTGCTCGTGACCCCCCTTGGGCTTTGCAGGACGGGCCGATGATGGGGCACCGCAGGCGCGGGGCCATTTCCACCTGGAACTCTGGCGACAATGATTCTTAAAGAAAGAGGGCCTGGCTTCCAAGCCCTCCTCAACCTTCCAACCCACCCCCCGATAAGGCGGGAAAGGAGGCAGAAATCTGCCACCCCCTCCCCCCACGCCGATGGCGACAGTCTCAATAAAAGAAGTTGAGGGGACCACCCCAAAGAGGTGAGGTCTAAGCCCATGAAGCAGGACCTGGAAAGCCCAAGGCCCCGTCGGATGGCGTCTCTTCTGACCGCAGTCTGCCTCGCCGCCGGGCTGACGGCCGGCTGCGGCGACAAGCCGGCCCCCGGCCCGGCCGCGCCCACCGTGGAGGTGGTAGAGGTGGTGGTCAAGGATGTGCCGGTGACCTGGGAGTGGGTGGGCACCACCGACGGCCTGGTGAACGCCAAGATCAACGCCCAGGTGCAGGGCTACCTCATCAAGCAGAACTATCAGGAAGGCGCGGTGGTGAAGAAGGGCCAGGTGCTCTTCGAGATCGACCCCCGGCCCTTCCAGGCGGCCCTGGAGCAGGCCAAGGGCCAGCTGGCCATGGCCGAGGGCCAGTTCTACACGGCCAAGGCCAACCTGGAAAAGATCCGGCCCCTGGCGGCAGTGAACGCAGTGAGCAAGAAGGACCTGGACGACGCCATCGGCCGGGAGGCCTCGGCCCGGGCCGCGGTGCAGGCCGCCAAGGCCGCGGTGCTCAAGGCCCAGATCGAGCTCAGCTTCACCAAAATTACCTCCCCCATTGACGGCATCGCCGGCATTGCCAAGGCCCAGTTGGGGGATCTGGTGGGCACCCCCGGCGGGCCGGAGCTCACCACCGTGTCCACGGTGGACCCCATCAAGGTCTACTTCCCCATAAGCGAACAGGAATATCTGCGGTTCACCCGCAAAGGCAAAGCTCGGGGGGAGGCGGAGCCCCCGCAGGCCGGTCTGGAGCTCATCCTGGCGGACGGCAGCCTCTTTCCGTCCCCGGGGAAGGTCTCCTTTGCCGACCGCCAGGTGGACGAGCGCACCGGCACCATCAAGGTGGCGGCCCTCTTCCCCAATCCCGGCCATCTGCTGCGCCCCGGGCAGTTCGCCAAGGTCCGGGCCCTGTTGGAGACGCAAAAGGATGCACTCCTGGTGCCCCAGCGGGCGGTGCGGGAGTTGCAGGGCCGCTTCCAGGTGGCGGTGGTGGGGCCGGACAACCGGGTGGACCTGCGCTGGGTGAAGGTGGGGGAGCGCCTCGGCCCCCTGTGGGTCATTGAAGAGGGCCTGAAACCCGGGGAGCGGGTGGTGGTGGAGGGCCTTCAGAAGGTCCGGGCCGGCATGCCCGTCATTCCTAGGCCCCACCCGGAGCCCCAGGCCGCCTCCGGGGGGCAGGAAAGGTAAAGGGCCATGGCGCGCTTTTTCATCCATCGGCCCATCGTGGCCATCGTCATCGCCATCGCCATGGTGATTGTGGGCGTGGTGGCCATTTTGAGCCTGCCCGTGGCCCAGTACCCCAACATCGTGCCGCCGGAAATCATTATCAACACCACCTACGTGGGGGCCGACGCCTTAACGGTGGAGCAGTCCGTGGCCACGCCCATCGAGCAGGAAATGAGCGGCGTGGAGAACATGAACTACATGTACTCCCTGAACGCCAACAACGGCGAGCTGAAGCTGTATGTGAACTTTGACGTCAAAATGGACCCCAACACCGCCCAGGTGCTGGCTCAGATGCGCCAGTCCCAGGCCGAGGCCAAACTGCCGGAGGATGTGCGCAACTACGGGGTCACCGTCAAGAAGTCCACCGCCGCGCCCCTGATGCTGGTGAACCTTATCTCCCCGGGCGGCACCTACGACGCCGTCTTCCTGGCCAACTACGCCTACATCAACTTAAACGACCAGATCACCCGGGTGCCCGGGATCGCCAGCGTCACGGTGTTTGGGGCCGGGCAGTATGCCATGCGCCTCTGGGTCCGGCCGGACCAATTGGCCAAGCTCAATATCACCATTCCGGAGATCGTGGCGGCCGTCCAGAAGCAGAACACCGTCAATCCCGCGGGTCAGGTGGGGGCGGAGCCGGCCCCGCCGGGCCAGGAATACACCTATGCCATCCGCTCCCAGGGGCGCCTGGAACACCCCGAGGAGTTTGCCCAGATTGTGCTCCGGGCCAATCCCGACGGCTCCCTGGTGCGCCTCAAAGACGTGGCCCGCATCGAGCTGGGGGCCCAGACCTACGCCATTCAGGGGCGCCTGAACGGCAGGCCCGCCGCGGTCCTGGCCCTGTATCAGCTCCCCGGCACCAATGCCATCCAGGCGGTGGACGGGGTGAAGGCCCTCATGGCCCGGGCCAAGGGGTCCTTCCCGCCGGACATGGACTACGTCATCGCCCTGGACACCACCCAGGCGGTGCGGGAGGGCATCAAGGAGATCCTCCACACCCTGTTTGAGGCCCTGGTGCTGGTGATCATTGTGGTCTTTATCTTCCTCCAGGGCTGGCGGGCCACCCTCATCCCGGCCCTGGCGGTGCCCGTGTCCCTCATCGGCACCTTCGCCTTCTTTCCCCTCATCGGCTTTTCCATCAACACCATCGCTTTGATGGGGCTGGTCCTGGCCATCGGGCTGGTGGTGGACGACGCCATCGTGGTGGTGGAGGCGGTGGAGCACCACATTGAACAGGGCCTCTCCCCCAAAGACGCCACCCTCAGGGCTATGGAGGAGGTCTCCGGGCCGGTGGTGGCCATCGCCCTGGTGCTCTC
This sequence comes from Desulfobaccales bacterium, assembly GCA_037481655.1. NCBI lineage: Bacteria > Pseudomonadati > Thermodesulfobacteriota > Desulfobaccia > Desulfobaccales > Desulfobaccales bacterium. Next base: position 129,556 of record JBBFLF010000002.1, read on the forward strand.
CGCGGTCTTTTTGCCCACCATCTTCATTCCGGGGATCACCGGCCGCCTCTACCAGCAGTTCGCCGTCACCATCGCCATCAGCGTGCTCATTTCCGCCTTCAACGCCCTGACCCTCTCTCCGGCCCTGGCCGCCCTGATTTTGAAACCTAATAAGGAATCCAGAGGGCCGCTCAGTCGCTTCTACCGCTGGTTCAACGAGGTCTTCAGCCGGGCCACCAATGGCTACGTGCGCTGGTGCGGGGTGTGCATCCGCAAGGTGGGCCTCAGCCTGCTCTTTCTCCTATTGATCGCCGGGCTCACCGCGTTGGTGGGCGGGCGCCTCCCCGGTGGCTTCCTGCCGGAGGAGGACCAAGGATACCTGTTTGCCGGGGTGCAGCTCCCTGACGCCGCCTCCCTGCAGCGCACCAGCGAGGTCTGCCGCCAGATCGAGGAGATCATGCTGGCCACCCCGGGGGTGAAGTATGTCACCTCCGTCACCGGCTACAGCATGCTCTCCGGCGTTCCCAACACTTACAGCGGCTTTTTCTTCGTGACCCTGAAGCCCTGGCATGAGCGCACCAAGCCGGAGGAGAAGTATGGGGCCATCATGGCCGGCCTGAACCGGAAGCTGGCCCAGCTTCCTCAGGGCGTGGCCTTTGCCTTTTCGCCCCCGGCCATTCCCGGCATCGGCACCGCCGGCGGGGTGACCTTCGTCCTGGAGGACCGGGCCGGGAAAGACATCCCTTTCCTGTGGGAGAACACCCAGAAATTCCTGGCCGCGGCCCAAAAGAGACCGGAGCTCGCCCGGGTCACCACCACCTTTGTGCCCACCGTGCCCCAGATCTTCGTCCAGGTGGATCGGGACAAGGTGCTGAAGCAGGGAGTGGACGTGCGGGAGGTCTACCGGGTGCTGCAGGCGTTCATGGGCGGCTATTTCATCAATTACTTCAACCGCTTCGGCCGCCAGTGGCAGGTGTATGTCCAGGCCGACGGGGAATTCCGCACCCACGCCGAGCAGCTGGGGCAGTTTTATGTGCGCAACCAGGCGGGCGAGGCCGTGCCCCTGGCGGCGCTTACCCGCCTGGAGCAGCGCGCCGGGCCGGAATTCACCATGCGCCATAATCTCTACCGCGCCGTCCAGATCAACGCCGTCGCCGCCCCGGGCTTCAGCTCCGCCCAGGCGATGCGGGCTCTGGAGCAGGTCTTCAAGGAGACCATGCCGCCGGAGATGGGCTACGACTATCGGGGCATGTCCTTCCAGGAGAAAAAGGCTCAAGAAGGGGTGCCCGCCTGGGTGGTCTTCGGCCTGTCCCTGACCTTCGTCTTTCTCATCCTGGCGGCCCAATACGAGAGCTGGTCTTTGCCCTTCAGCGTGCTGTTGGGCACGCCCATTGCGGTCTTCGGGGCCTTTGTGGGCCTCATGCTCCGCAGCCTGGAGCTCAACCTCTATGCCCAGATCGGCCTGGTGATGCTCATCGGCCTGGCGGCTAAAAACGCCATCCTCATCGTGGAGTTCGCCAAGATGGAGTACGACAAGGGCAAGGAGATTGCCGAGGCGGCCCTGGAGGGGGCGCGTCTCAGACTGCGGCCCATTCTCATGACCAGCTTTGCCTTCATCCTCGGGTGCGTGCCCCTGGCCCTGGCCTCCGGTTCCGGGGCCGTGGCCCGGAAGGTCATGGGCACCGCGGTCATCGGCGGCATGCTGGCAGCCACCCTCATCGCCATCTTCCTCATCCCGGTGACCTTCTTTGTGGTGGAGAAGCTGGCCCACCGCAAGCCAAAGGAGCACCCCCGGCCGGCGCCGGCCAACCCGGGCGGCCCACAAGGAGAGCAGTCATGAGGACCTGGCCGGCCGCCGTTCTGACGCTGGCACTGCTGTGCGGCTGCGCCGTGGGGCCGGATTATCAGCGGCCCGGCTACCCGGTGCCGGAAACCTTCCGGGGCCAGGGGCCGGAGATCCCCCGAGAACCGGCGGCGGCTTCCTTCGGCGACCTGGCCTGGTTTGAGGTGTTCAAGGATGAACAGCTCCAGGAGCTCATCCGCATTGCCCTCAAGGAAAACTACGAGGTGCAGATTGCGGCGCAACGGGTGCTGCAGGCCCGGGAGCAGGTGACCATCCAGCGGGCCTCCCTCTTTCCCTGGCTGAAGGCCGTCGGCCAGTTGGAATCCGTCCGCTCTTCGGAGCGGGGCTTCACCCCCGGGGGGCCCCGCACGGAACGCACTGCGGGTCTGCTCTTCGGCGACCTCACCTGGGAGCTGGACTTCTTCGGCCGCCTCCGCCGGGCCACCGAGGCCGCCCGGGCCGAGTTTTTCGCCTCCGAGGAGAACCGCCGCGCCGTCCTCCAGACCCTGGTCACCGACGTGGCCCGGGCTTACATCGAGCTTAGGTCCCTGGATCAGCAACTGGACATCAGCCGCCGCACGGTAAAGAGCCGGGAAGAGTCCCTAAAACTGGTGCGGGCCCGGTTTGAGTATGGCTGGGATTCTCTGACCCCCGTCCTGATGACCGAAAATCTCCTCTATGGAGCCCGGGCCGTGGTGCCGGATCTCGAGCGAGCTGTCGAGCAGCAGGAAAACCGCCTCAGCGTGCTCTTGGGCCGGAACCCCGGTCCCATCCCCCGGGGGAAGTCCCTCCTGGAGCAGAACCTCACCGTCACCGTCCCGCCCGGCCTCACCTCGGCGCTGGTGGAGCGTCGCCCGGACATCCGCTTTGCCGAGCAGCAGCTGGTGGCCGCCAATGCCCGGGTGGGCGAGGCCAAGGCCCTCCTTTTCCCCAGCATCCGCATCACCGGGACCTCCGGTTGGGAGTCCGCCGCCCTGCGACGCCTCTTCACCGGACCGGCCAGTTTCTGGGACATCGCCGCTCCCAGCCTCAGCCAGCCCCTCTTCCAAGGGGGGAAGCTCCGGGCCAACGTGCGAGCCGCCGAAGCCCGGAAGCAGGAAGCCCTCCTGACCTACAAAAAAACGGTGCAACAGGCCTTCCAGGAGGTCTCCGACGCCCTGGTGGCGGTGCAGCGCCTGCGGGAGGTGCGTCAGGAAGCCGAGCGGCAGGTCCAGGCCCTGACCAAGCAAACCGAGCTGGCCCACCAGCGCTACTACGGCGGCGTCACCCCCTACCTGGAGGTGCTGGATTCGGACCGGCAGCTCTTTGAATCCGAACTGCGCCTTACCCAGGCCCGGGCCAATGAACTGCTGGCCGTCATCGCCCTCTACCGGGCCCTGGGGGGCGGCTGGCAGCTGGAGGACCGCCCCCGTTCCGGATCCCAGCCACCATCATCTCAGGACAAAAAGTAGATGGACAGCCTTACCGGCGACCCCTGATGGGAAGGGGAAGTTAATACCGGTCAGTGTCCTGCGGGGCTGCCCAGAAGCGGGCGTGAGTTCCACTACCCCGGGAGATTTCCTCTCAGGTAGGTAACTGCTCAGCCGGCCCAGGGCCACCTGCCCTTGGTTTTCCCGGTGAGGGGAGGCGCAGGTTACGGCCCCGGCCTCGCCTCGCCTGCAGCAATATCCTGGCGGAGGCGGGAAGGTCCGGCATGGGACCGGGTCTTGCGGGGACTGACCGGACTCCCCCGGCAGCCCCTCCGCGTCGGCGTTCCAAAGCGGAAAGAATGCTGCCCGGCAACTTCGGCACCCTGGATGTGGGCCACGCCCAGGTCTCCCCGCCGGTCAGGAGCAGTGGCTGGCGGGATGCCGTCCTTTGCCACTCGGGGCAAGGCGAGCCCGGGGAATACCTGGTGCCCCCGGGGGCAGGGTTGATCCGGAACCTGGGCCTCCTCGAGCGCCTGCACCTGCCGTCTCAGTGAAGCGCCCTTTTGCCCCCAAGGCTTTCCCGGGGTAGGTGCCCCGGGGCCCGGAGCCCCTCAGGCCCGCAGGGAGGCGATGAGGCGGGTGGGGTGCAGGAAAAGGTCCAGAGCCGCCAGGATGTCCGGCGTCACCAGGTCCGCGGCCGTCAGGGTGGCTACGGCGGCGCCCTCCTGTTGCACCACCGCCACCCCCAGGGCCGCCTCCTTCAGCATCAGGGCGTCATTGCGGCCGTTGCCCACCGCGGCGGTGTGCCTTGCCCCCAGGCCCCGGACAAAGTCGGCTTTGGCCTGGGCCTCCTCCCCCCGGGGGATGATGGTCACGGATACCGGCAAGCCCGCCATTTCCTTCCTGACCTTGCCGAAGGTGTCGGCGGTGAGCACGTGCACCTGGAGCTCCTGGGCGAGGCGTGCCAGGCGGGGGGCCACCCCGGGGAGGAGGCCGCCGTCGGCGGCCAGGGTGCCGTTGAAGTCCAGGACCAGATGGGTCAGGGACAGATCACCAAAACCGGGAATGCTGATGTCAATCATGAATCTCTCCTAATCTCTCCCATACCCTAAAACTATCTCAAGAGAAAGTCTTATGCAGGGAAGATAGGGGTGTGAGTTTCCCCGACCTTTCTCCACCTTCCCTTCACCCCTGTCGGGGCTGAGGGTGTGGGGGTGTGAGTGAAGGTAGCGGTCACCGATCCCTAGTCCCATCTTCCTCGGAATTCATCAAAATACTCAAAATTTTTCTAACAAAATTAAAAATTTTTCTATTGTCCTGGATGTGCTAAGATGGGGGCACGATTGAGGCCCTCGGAAGAGACCCGGGCTTTCCCCCTCCTTTCGAGTTCTCCTGCCACCCTCCACCCGCCATGAGGCTTGGCCATGCGGCTCCTGTGGGTCTCCGACAGTCCCACCACCCCCTCCGGGTTCGGGGGGGTGACCCGGGAAGTGTGCCGCCGGCTGGCCCGCCGGGGCCACCGCCTGGAAATCCTGGGCTGGCAGGCATACGGCACCACCTCCTACTGGAAGTCCATCCCCGTCCATCCCCTCCGCCGGGACCGCTTCGGCAGCGACGTGCTCCTGGGGTATCTCCACCGGCTGCAGCCCCATTTCCTCATCACCCTGGCGGACATCTGGTGGATGAGCTTCCTCACCGAGCCGCCGGTGCAGCGCTACCTGGACCTCTCCGGCACCCGCTGGGTCCATTATTACCCGGTGGACGGGGCCGACCCGGAGGGCCGTCTGCCCGCCGGCTGGGTGAAGGTGCTTTCCGCCGCCGACCTGCCGGTGGCCATGAGCCGCTTCGGCATGGAGGTCTCCGCCGCCTGCGGCATTAACGCCGCCTATATCCCCCACGGGGTGGACACCGAGCTCTTCCGGCCCCCGCCGGACAAGGCCCGGGCCAAGGCCCGCCTGGGCTATGAGGGCCGCTTTGTGGTGCTCTCCGACGCCCGCAATCAGCCCCGCAAGCTCCTGCCCCGCCTGCTGGACATCTTCGCCGCCTTCGCCCATGACAAACCCGACGTTCTCCTGCACCTGCACGCCGACCCGGAGGACGACGCCGCCCAGAGCGACCTCTACCGCTACGACCTCCGGCAGGATATCGCCGCCCTGGGGCTGACGGGCAAGGTGCGCTTCACCCCGGGCTTCCGCATGCGGGCCTCGGGGGGCATCCCCCTGGAGCGGCTGGCGGAGATCTACGCCGCCAGCGACGTGCACCTCCTCACCTCCTGGGGGGAGGGCTTTGGGCTCCCCAACCTCCAGGCCGCCAGCGCCGGGGTGGTGCCCCTGGCCCTGGCCTACACCGCCAGCCGGGAGCTGGTGGCCGGACATGGCTTTGCCATCCCGGCGGAGTGCGGGGTGGTGGATGAATTCGGGCTGGTCAGGGGCCTGATGGACCGGGAGGCGGCGGTGGCGGCCTTGAACGCCCTGTACGCCGACCCGGGACTCCTGGCCGAGAAGAGCCGCCAATCCCGGGAGTTCGCCCTGGGGTATACCTGGGACCGCATCGCCGCGGAGTGGGAGCGGGTCCTCAGTCAGGCCCCGCCCCGGCGCTCCCCGGGACGGGCCCGCCTCATCACCTGGCGGGCAGGGGAAGAGCCGCCGCCCTTGGAGGATTTGCCCCCGGAGGTCAAGGGCGCGGTGGCCGAGACCCTGGCTCCGCTGCCGCCGGGGGTGCAGGTGAGCCTGAGGCTGGCGGAGCGCCGGGCCGGCGAGGTGAGCACCCAGATCCGTCAGGAGGCCTTCCGGCGGGGGGATGAGCTGAGCATCCCGGTCAGGCTGCCGCCCTTTTTTCCCGGCGCCCCCCGGGCCACCATCGGTTATGTGCTGGTAAGCCCGCCGGAGCTGGCCCTGGCGGTGCTCTTGAAGCGCCTCTTCCCGGGGCTGGCGGTGGCCATTCCCCGGCCCGGGGGCGATCCCGCAAACCCGGTAAGGCTCTCCCCGGAGGAGCTTCTCCCCGCTCTGGCGCATATGGTCCTGGCCATCGATTTTTCCGGCACCGGCGCCCCGCAGCTGGACCTGGCCTGCGCCGCCCTGGGGGTGCCTTACGTGGGGCAAAGCGCTCTGTGGCCTGAAATTCCCCTGCCGCCCCTGCACCAGGTGCGTTTGCTCTTCACCGACCAGGGCTTCTCCGAATGGCGCCGTCAGGACGCCTGGCAGCGGGCTTTGGAAACCGTGGGCGAAGAGACCCTGGAGCACCTGCGGCAGCTGGCTCTCCAAGGCCAGCCCCGGCGCACGGCCGCCTCTGTCCCCGCCGGGCCGGAGCCGGAGCTCTTTCTGGTGCGGCCCCAGGACGGCCAGACCGGGCCGGAGGTGACCCGGCGCCTGCAGGAATACGTGGCCCGCCACGGAGGCCTAATGCTCATGGCCACCGCCGGCGGCAGCTTCATCGTCGGCATGCCCCCGGGGGGGAAAGAGGTGCTCCAGGCCTGTCCGCTTCTAAGTTTCGTGGGCGGGGTGCAACTGGACGCCCAGGGCAAGGCAGCTAAGGCCCTGAAGAAGCACTTTGCCCTCAACGCCGTGCGCCAGCTCCTGGCCCGGGAGCGGGGCCAGCCGGCGGCCTGACCTTTGTCGGTTGAGGGGAGGGCTGGGGGAGCGGTGGCTCCCCCACCCTCCCCTCAAACTCCCCTCCCAACCCCCTTTATGGGGGAGAGGGTCCGGGGTGGGGGCAGGGAGTCTATAACCCCTGGCCCTCTCTCCCGGAGATATAACCCCGCTCCGGGCCTGCAGTCCCGGCCAGCTCACTGACAAGGAGGTTGTATGAGAAGTGTCGGCAGAGACCTGTTGGACGTGCCCTTTCCCGAGATGGTGATGAACCTCGCCTTCGCCATCGCCAAGGGTCAGCTGGCCCTGGACCGCACCTCGCTGTCCACCGCCCGCATGCTGGCCCGGGAAAAAGTGAAGCTCATCCAGGAAATCCAGGAGATAATTGAGCCGGATTTCCGCACCGTGGAGGTGACGGTGCAGGATCAGGACGGCAATCCCCGGAGAGAGACCATCATCGTCACCGGCGCCCGGGTAAAATTCGACAGCATGGACCCGGAGGACATGACCCTCCTGCAGGCGGGGCTCTCCCCCACTTTCTACCAGTTCACCGAATCCATCATTGAAGTGAAGATGTCCATCTCCCAGAAGACCACCAGCAGCAGCGAATTCGAGGTGGGGGCCTCCCTGGAGGCCAGCGCCTCCTGGGGCTGGGGCTCCGCCTCCTTCGCCTCCCACGTGAATTACAAAACGGCCAACACCTACTCGTATTCGGCGGAGGGCTCCAGCCTGCTCCGCACCACCTTGAAGCCGGTGCCGCCGCCCAGCCGTCTGACGCCCCGGGTGCTCACCATCAACTGCCTGCCCATGCTGCAGGGGCAGCCGGCCGCCGTCAGCGTCAGTTAAACGGGACGGAAAGGAGCTTTTATGGCCATCGGCCGCGATCTCTTGGATCTGCCCTTTGCCGAACTGGTGCGCAACCTGGCCGTGGCCATTGCCGACGGCCAGGCGGCCTTGGATCATAACTCCCTGGAGACCATGAAGACCCTGGTGAACACCGAGGTGGAGGTGCTCACCGACGTCACCGAGATCATCGAGCCGGAGGTGCGCACCGTGGAGGTGATGGTGCCCGACGGCGCCGGCGGCACCAGAAAAGAGAAGGTGCCGGTGACCGGCGCCCGGGTGACCGCCACCGGCGCCCCGCCGGTGAAGATGAGCATGTTCCAGGCGGGTTTGCTGCCCACATTTTACCAATTCACCGAGGCCACCATCGAGGTGCGCCTCTCCATCACCATGCGGGAGGAGCGGGTGACGGAGACCCGGGGCCGAGGCGCCGGTTTCCTGGGACTGGGCCGCAGCCGGGCCCACGCCGGCACGGTGGATTACCGCACCGCCAACAAATACAGCTATCAGGCGCAAGGGGCCAGCGTGCTGAGGGCGGTGATGCGGCCGGTGCCGCCACCCTCCCGCCTGGAGCCGGCGGTGACCACGGTGAACACCTTCACCAGCCCGCCCACCGTCACCCGCACGCCGTAAATCCGGGAGGGACCATATGCCCAACGGAACTCCCGCCCAGCAGATTGCGGATCTCATCTCCACGCCCCTGGAGGAGCTCCTGGTGGCCCTGGGCTCGGGGATCGGCCGGGCCCAGGCCGAGCTGGACCGCCACTCCATCGAGATCCAGAAACTCATCCTGGAGGACCCGGTGCTTTCCCAGTACGGCCTGGAGGCCACCTGGTACCAGATCCCCAGAACCGAGCTGGAACTCAAGATCGCCGTGGCCCTGGAGCACCCCTCCCCCAAGGCGGAGCCCCCCCGGGTGGGCGGGGTGATCAGGAAACCTCTGCCCCGGCTGTATGCCCAGCCGGTGAATGCCCGCTATACCAACCAGTTCTCCTATGACATCCAGGCGGCCAGCACCGTGAAGCTCGCCGTGGTGGCGGTACCGCCCCCGGGGGTGGCCGCGGCCACCCCGGCCCTGACGGAGGAGGCGGCCCTGGCCGCGGCCCTGCCGTATCTGTTCAAAGATGCCCAGGGGAAGCCCGAGCCCCGGGTGACGGTGAACTTCAACGGCGGCGCCCGGACCTGGTATATCGTGCAGACCGCGGAAAAAGACGGGGCCGTGACGTTGCGGGCCCTGGTGAAAGTGGACGATCTGACGGCCCAGGTGCTGGAGCGCCGGGGCGGGCCGGGGGGTTGAGCCATGCCTCCCGAAGAACTGGAACGCGTCAAACTGGAGCTGGCCCAGGTCCGCACCCAGCTGAACCTGGTGGAGCAGTCCCGCCGGGAACTGACCTTCAAGCTGGAGGCGGCCACCAAGGACCTGCAGGAGACCCGCCAGGCCCTGGCCCGCACCGAAGCCCTCAACGCCGAGCTTCGGCAGCGCACGGAGCTGGCCCAGGGCCGGGTGCGGGAGCTGGAGACGGCCCTGGCCAAAGCCCAGGAGGAGCTGCGCCATAAAGAGGCGGAGCTGGGGAGCCTGAGGACCATCAAGGAGGTGGCGGAGGTCTGGAAGCGGGAACGGGACCAGGCCCTCCAGGACCTGGCCCAAATCAAAGCGGATGTGGAGCGGCAGGTCTCCCAGGCGGTGAAGGCCGCCCTGGAGCAGGTCACCCGGGAGCATGAGGCCGCCCGGCAGACCTGGCAGGCGGAGCGCCTGAAACTGACAGAAGAGATCGCCCGGCTGCAGGACCGGCTGGCGGAGCGGGGGGTGGTGGGCCACGTCTTTCCCACCGACCTGGCCGGCAAGCTGGCCGGGGTGCTGGAAGGCTTGGCGGAGGGACGGGCGGCGCCGGGGAAGCAATACACCGCCGCCCTCACCTCCCTGGAGGTGGAGGCCCGGGGGGTGCTGGAGGCCCCCCGCACCGGGGAGGCGGAGCCCCGCTTTGTCACCCCGGAGGCGGGGCGGGTGGAGCCCGGAGCGCTCTCCACCCTGCGCATGACCTTCCGCCTGCTCCCCACCGTGCGCACCGAAGAGGAGTGACGTGGCTGAGCTGGACTTCTACCGCCGCCAGGCCACCTTGGCCCAGGTGCGGGCCGAGGTGGCGGAAACCTTGGCCCAGAGCCTGAGGCGGGAGCGGGATGCCGCGGTAGCCGACCGGGCGGGCCTGATGCGGGAAAACGCCCGCCTCAAAGCGCTGGTGGAGAAGCTCGCCGGCCAGCTCGGGGAGGTGCGGGAGAAGCTCAAGGAGGCGGTGGCCCGGCGCCGGGGGGTGCCCGTGGAGGAGCTCCTCCAGGCACTCCTTGACGCCTTGGAGGCCGGCTCCCGGGGCCTCACGGGCCGGGTCATCGCCGAGGCCCATCTGGACCTTAAGGCCGCCTTGCAGGTGGAGGAGAAAACCGCCGGGCTGCAGGTGGCCGCGGCGGGCCTTTTTCCCCCCCAGAGCCTGAGCACCCTCTCGTTGACCGTGCGTCCCACCCCCCCGGGGCTGTGGGAGGAGGGCCGCAGGCGCGGCCTGGCGGCAATCATGGAGGCTGCCCAGGCCCTGCAGGAGGCCCTCAGCGGGAGTTTTCCGTTAGACGCGGCAAAGGGGGCGGCTACGGCCCTGGCGCAGATCTCGGCCTTTCTGGCGGCGCCGCCTCAGGCCCCGGAGGAGGTGGCGGGGGCCTTGAAGCCGGTGGTGGACAGCCTCAGCTCTTTGGCCGGGCGGCTGCCCACACTGACGCCCGCAGCCCGGGAACTGGCCGGTCGGGTGGCCGACCTGCCTGCAGCGCCCGCAGAAGAGCATCTGGCGGCGCTGGCCACGGCCCTGGCGGCGGTGGCCCGGGAGCTTGAGGGGGGCTGAGATGGCGGTGCGCATCCGGGCCGAGCGTCCCACCGTGGACCCCACCGGGCCGCCCCCGGCCTTCACCATCACCACGGACCGTCAGTTCTGCGAGGTGGAGGTCACCAGCGACCCGGTGCTTTTCAACGGCGCCCTGGCGACCCGGCGCCGACCGGAGAATTTCTCCACCTCCCGGGATGAAGGCCCCATCACGGTGGAGCGGGGCCGGGCCCGCTATCGGCTGGACGAAGCCGCCTGGCGGGCCCTGCGGCGTTACCCTTACCTTTACTACCGGGCCATTGCCTACGATGGCCCCCTGCCCGACCGCCAGAGGATCGCCGCCAACGGCCACCTGACCGGACGCCGACGGGAGGAGAGCCTGGCGGCCCACGATTTCCGGCAGGCCCCGGCCATCTACCTGGCCCCGCCGGGCACCCGCCTGCCGCCGGTGCGCCGCCGCCTCTCCGGGAACGTGAAGTGGCTCCGGGTGGACGGCAACCGCCTGGTGAACGAGGACGGCGATCCGGTGGTGCTCCGGGGCGTGAACCTTTCCGGCCTGGAATACACCGACCGGGGGGCTCTGGACCCCACCGGGGTGAGGCGAGCCACCTCCCGGGAGGGGGCAGGCATCACCCGGGAGCTCATCCGGGAAATCGTGGGCCATTGGCGGGCCAATATCATCCGCCTGCCCCTCAATCAGGAGTGGGCCCTCACCCGGGAGGATTACCTGGCCAACCTGGACCGCATCATTGAGTGGGCCGCCGCCGAAGGCGCCTATACCCTCCTGGATCTGCAGTGGTTCGACACCCACCGGGAATTCGGTCATCTGCGGGACGGCTCGGTGAACCGGGTGCCCCCCATGCCGGAGGAGAACTCCGTGCGCCTTTGGCGGCTGCTGGCCAGCCGCTATCGGCGGGAGCCGGCGGTGCTCTTTGATATTTTCAATGAGCCCCACGTGCCCCTGGCCGACGATCAGGCCGCGGTGATCCCCCAGCTGGCCACGGAAAGGGAGTGGGTGGACCACTGGCACACCTGGGTCCGGCGCCTGGAGCAGGTGATCCATCGGGAGCACGGCCGGGCCCTCCTTTTTGTCAGCGGCTGGGATTGGGCCCTGAACCTGCGCCATTTTCCGGTGCCCCTGCCCGGGGGCCGCACCCTCCCCAACGCGGTGTATGCCGCCCACGTCTATCACCACGCCACCCCCGGGCGCAGCACCGCCACCCGGGCCGATTGGGATTACTGGTTCGGGTTTTCCCGCCTCCGGGACGCCCATCCCATTTTCATCACCGAGTGGGGCGGCGACGCGGCCCAGCTCCGGTGGGGCATCGAACTGGAGCAGTATCTCCGGGACCTGCACCGCTTCCGTAACGGGATGTGGCCGGGCCTGGCGGGCTGGACCGCCTGGTCCTGGGCCGATCGGCCGCTCCTGGTGGAGCGGGGCACCGGGATCCGGACCCTCCCCACTGGCACCCAGGTGAGCTGGCGCACCTACGTCATGGACGGCGCCCACTACCAGCCCACCGAGTTCGGGGAGCTGGTGCGGGCGGCCCTGAACACCATGCCTGCCTTTCCCCGGCTGGCCTTCGCCCTGGACCGGCCCCCAGGCGGCCGCGGCCGCTATTTCATTGCCACTTCCCCGGCCCGGCGGGAGGATTTCCTGGCGGTGCAGGGCCATGATTTCACCCCCGGCACCCGCCTCGAATTGTGGACCCCGGCCGTCCGGGTAACCCTCACGCCCACGGCGACCCTGCCCCACCTTCTTTTGGTGGACCGGCTGCCGGCCACGGTGCCCCTGGGGGAGGTGCTGTGCCGGGTGGTGCGGCCGGACGGGGTGCAAAGTGAACCGGTAACCCTCCGGGTGGAAGCGGCTCCCGGGGAGTTTACCGAGATTTATCCCGGGGATGAAAGCAAGCCCGCCGAACGCCGGTTTACCATTCTGTTTCTGGCCAATCCGGTGGTGGAGACCCGGCAGGGGGCCTTCCAGGCCGAGTCCCTGCTCAGTTGCCGGGAGCGCTTCCACCGGGCGGTGGCCGCGGCTTTGCGCTCCCTCTTCGGCGGCCGGGAGACCCTGCTCCATCCCTATGCCCTGGATATCCGGCTGGCGGCCCGCTTTGCCCCGGACACGGTGGAGGCGGCCCATGCCCTGTGCCGGCAGCATGCCGGCGGCATTATGGAGCCGGACCGGGGGCGGATCCGGGCTTATCTGGCGGCGGAGGGGCTTTTGGCGGACGTCTGCCTGGTGTTCTACCATTCCTCCGGGTACCGTCGCTGCTCGGCTGCTCACACTGTGGATGACGAGGCCTCAGATGGCCGCCTCTTCCGTTACAACGGGGCCACGCACCATCACCGGCGCCGGCCCCGGGAACCGGGGGTGGCGACCCTGCATGCGCCCGTGGATTTTATTCTGGATCCGTTGCATGAATTTATTCATGCCTTCTCGGATGAAAACCACGGGGCCGTGGATGATCTGTATGACGACCTGCCTTTGGATACCTTTATCGTGAACCGCAAACGCCGGGATCGGGCCGGCGGCCCCATCCCCCGGCGGTTTGCCGAGTATGACGGGCAGAGCTACGCCAGCGACCTGCGCCGGGACGGCCTGGGGTATCCGGCCGCCTGGCGCAGCTATCATCCGGAGCTCATCAACCCGGCGCAGCCCAACTTGATGGACAACTATTTCCGGGCTCGTTTTCCTCCATGGTGCCGCTTGGACCGGCTGACCCTGAAGTTTCTCCGGGACCGGCTGGAATGGAAGCTGGGACGATGAGGACCCTCACCCCGGAGGAGCGGGCCGCGGTGCTGGCCCTCCATCCCCGGGCCCGGCCCCAGGATCTGGACCGGTTTGAGGAACTTCTCCGCTTGCGCCTGACCGTGGGAGCAAAAAACCCGGCCAAGGCCCGGGAGCTGGACCGGCAACTGGCGGAGCTGGAGGAGCGGGTCTTCCCCCGCCTGCAGGAGGCCCTGGAGCAGGTCTGGGCCCGCCTGCCCGAGGAGCCGGAGGAGCCGGAGGAGCCGGGAGTCGCCTGAGCGGGGGATGCCGGGTTGACCGCGGGGAGACGGGGGTCAGGGGTTGCAAGGAGAGGCCAGGATCCCGGGGCCAAGAAAAGATAGAAATTTTTCTTGATTTTCTTAAACGTGAATACACCATGGAAGGCAGAGGGACTTTGCCCATGAGGGTCCCCCCAAGCCTTGAAATGTTCTCCCCTTCCAGGGGCTTCTAACCGGCGGCAGAGCCGCTGGCAGACGCCAAGGGACCGCTGCATGAGCCGCACCGACAGAGCCCAGGAGCGCCGCCGGGCAGAACGGCAGGCGGAGCGGACCCGCCGCCGGGAAGAGGAACGCCGGGCGGAGGCGGCGGCCCGGGCCCGGGAGGAGGCCAGGGAGCGGGAGCGCCAGGAGGCCCGCCGGGCTGAGGCTCTCCGGGAAGCCCGGGAACGGGAGGAGACGGAGCGGCGCCGCCGGGAGCAGGAGGAGGCCCGCCGGCGGCGCCTCCGGCAGGAACGCCGGCAGGAAAGACGGCAGGCGGCCAAGGAGGAGGAGGCTCGGCAGGACAGGCGGGAAGCCCGGCGTACCGCTACCCCCTTGGCCACCCGGCGGGCGGGGGAGCGCAAAAGGCAGGCGCAACCGCCGAAACCGGTTAAGCCTGCGGCCAAAATCCGGGTGCGGCAGCCGCAGCCTCCCAGGGCTGAAGAGGCCCAAGTCCGACGACCAAAGGCGCGGGGGCCGGAAAAAGAGAGGCCGCCACGGACGTTGGCGGCCAAACCAGGCGCTGACTGGCGTCAGGAAAAGCAGCCGGCCCCCCGGGAACCGGACAAAAAGCGGCCGCAGCCGGAGCGCCGCCGCGCGGCTGCGCCCCGCCGCCAGGTGGTTCGCGCCCTTCGCAACGACTACCCGAAGCAAGAGAAACCCCGGGTCAAGGCCGCCAGCCCGGCCGCGCCCCGGAAAAGCCCCGCCAAAGACAAAGAGGGCCCCAAGGCCCCTCAGGTGCTGCCGCGCTCCCGCCCCGGTCGCCCTCGCCTGGGTTCCGCATCCGGGAAAACCCCTTTACGTCGGCCCACGTTGGTGGCGCCGGTCCGGAAGCGGGTGCCGGTCCTGCCCGCCGACAATCCCCACCCCCGGCCCGGGGCGGCCCGCCTGCCCAGCGGCCTCCTCTCCGCCCACCTCCCCTGGCTGCGGGTGGAGGGGCGCTTTGTGGTGGATGAACGGGACCGGGTGCGGATTCTTCGGGGTTTTACCCTTCGGGGCCTGGAGCGGGCCACCCCCCAGGGCAGCGCCTTTCCGGTGCCCTTGAGCCCCCAGGAGGCGGCGTTGCTCCGCTCCTGGGGGGCCACCGCGGTGCGTCTCCCTCTGGCCCAGGATCTGGCCCTGGAAGGCCGGGGCGAGGCCGACGGCGAGGATTATCTGCAAGCCGTGGATGCCGCCATCGCGGCCGCCGCGGCCGCGGGGCTGTACACCATCCTCCAGCTCTCCCTTCTCTCCAGCGTGTTGCCCACGCACCGGGGGCCCGCAGGCGAAGTGTACGACCCGCCCCTGCCGGACCCGGGCTCGGTGGATTTCTGGGGGATTCTGGCCCGACGTTACGGCGATGAGCCGGCGGTCCTCTTTCAGCTCTTCGGCCCGCCCCACGACCCCGGGCCGGGGGATGCCACCGCGGTCCTGCTTTCCCGGGTCACCTGGCCGGTGTGGCGCAATCATCTTTTGGCCATGCTGGGGGAGCTGCGCCGGGAGCACCCCCGGGCCGTGGCCCTGGTGCCGGGATTGGGGAGCGATCTTTCCGGCTTTCCGCTCCCCTTTTCCGACGGCACCCCGGTGCCCCAGCTGATCTACGGGCTGGAGCTCCCCGCCGGGGGCGCGGCCGCCGCTTTAGGGGAGCTTGTGCGGCTCAGCCGGCGGGTGCCGGTGGCAGCCCTGGGAGTCACCGCCGGGCCGCTGGAGGGCCGCCAGGTCCAGGCGCTGGGCCCCCGGCTGGCCCAGGCCGGCATCCACTGGCTGGCCGCGGCTTGGACGGACGGCCCCGGAGCCTTGGTCACCTGCCAGCGGGGCCGCCTCATCCCCACGCCTCTGGGCCGGGCCTTTCAGGCGGCCCTGGCCGTGCCCATGCCGGCGGAGTTTCATCTGGAGCCCGCCGCCCGCCGGCAGTCATTCCGCCTCCTCCCCGGCCGGGGGGAGTAAGACCTTTCCCCCAGCCTCCCTCCCTGTCCGGTTTTCCATGACCGGCCAAGTCACCTCAGCCTGGGGCCAGGTTCCGGCCCGCCCAGGACACAAAGGGGCAGAGGGGAAATGAGGGTAACCCCCTGTTGCGCCCGCTTCCCATGAGGCCAAAGAAGGATCGGTCCAGGCATTCTTGGAGGGCTTCAGGCGGGGCGCCGGCATCCTAAGGTCCCGGCGGCCGGAAATCAAAGGAACGCCCCGACAAGAAACGCTCTTCCAGGTAGCGGGCCAAGGATTCCTGGAAAACCTCGCTGGGCCAGCCCCCGGGGGACTCGCTCAGCACGAAATGGGTGAGCTCGTGGGCCAGGATGCCGAGGCGGGCGTCCGCCACCGAGAGGTAGAGGGTGCGGCTTTTCGGCTCATAAAAGGCGGGCAGCCACCCCCGGGGAGTGGGGGTTAGGGGCCTGCGCCCACTCAAGGCGTCATGTTCCCGGCGCACCGCCAGGGCATCGGGCACAAGCCGCAGCCTGAGGCGCACCCCCGGCGGCGGTCGGCGCTTCAGCACCCGGGTGATTTCCGCCAGCATGTCATCGAGCCTGAGAGCCAAGGCGCCCAAATCCGGGGGCGCTCCCGGGGCCGGCGAGGCCACCCCCAGCCGGCGGGCCAGCTCCTCCAGGTGCTCCCGGCGGTCATAGACGACATCCACCCGCTCGGTGTGAAAAAGCTGCTGCGGCACGGGCCGCCGCAGCGCCGGAGGGGGCACCCCGGGCTGGGCCGGGGCGGACGCGGGCCAACTGAACCACACCGCGGCGGCAATCAGGATCAGGCGGAAGATGGCAGGATCCTCCTTTGCTTTCAGTTCATTGTCGCCCAAAAGGCAGAACAAAGAAACGGGGAAGGGGAAGAAGGGATAAGTTCCGATCATTCACCCGGAGATTTCGGGAGAGGGGCCAGGGATCGGGAACTCTGCCCCCTCTCCTCAACCCTCTCCCCGACCCCATTGTAGGCGCTTCAGGGGAGAGGAATCCACCGACCCCGGCCCTCCCCGTGAAAATGCCTTTCGCCATCATCTCATCTGGTGTCCCTCAACGTGAGACGCGGACCTTGGGATTCCTGACGGGCCCCACGATAATGAGAACAGATGGATTTGAGGGTTCCAGGCCCTTGACAAAGTTGTGATGCCTTCGATACAGTTAATAGGTTAATTTTTCACCGAGGTTATCCATGCCGACCTATATGGCCAAATCGGGCGAAGTGCCCCGGGAGTGGCTCTTGGTGGATGCCCAGGGCCAGGTGCTGGGCCGCCTGGCCAGCCGCATTGCCATGGCGCTCCGGGGCAAGAACAAACCCACCTTCTCCCCCCACCTCGACGCCGGGGATTTTGTGGTGGTGGTGAATGCCGACAAGGTGGTCCTCACCGGGCAGAAGTGGGACAAAAAAGTGTATTACCGGCATACCGGCTACATGGGCGGCCTCAAGAGCATCACCGCCCGGCAGCTTCTGAAGAAACGGCCGGAGGATTTGCTGCGCCACGCGGTCCGGGGCATGCTCCCCAAAAACAGCCTGGGGCGCCAGCTCTTGAAGAAACTGAAGATTTACGCCGGCCCCGGGCATCCCCATGAGGCCCAGCAACCCCGGCCGGTGACCTGGGAGGATTAATGGCCCAATCGTTCAACATCCACGCGGTGGGCAAACGCAAATCGGCGGTGGCCCGGGTGTATCTCAGGCCCGGCAGCGGCCGCATTATCGTCAATGACCGGGACTTCCAGGAGTATTTCCCCCTGGAGACCACCCGCAATCTGGCCAGCCAGCCCTTGCGGCTTCTCAATGTGGGCGCCGACCTGGACATCCTGGTGAATGTCACCGGCGGCGGCCCCGAAGGCCAAGCCGGGGCCATCAAGCACGGCCTCAGCCGGGCGCTGCAGGAGCTCAACCCCGAATACCGCCCCATCCTCAAGAAGGCGGGTTTCCTCACCCGGGACGCCCGCATCAAGGAACGCAAGAAATACGGCCGCCGGGGCGCCCGCCGGGGCTGCCAGTACTCCAAGCGGTAAGTTTCCTGCCATGTCCGGCCAGGTGACGGTGGCGGTGGTGGGGGCCTCGGGCTACACCGGGCTGGAGCTCATGCGCCTTCTGGCCCGGCACCCCTATGTCCGGCTCGTGGCCCTCACCTCCCGGGAGTACCAGGGCCGGCCCGTGGGCCAGGTCTTCCCCGCCCTGGCTCGCATCGTGGAGCAGGACTTTATCCCTCCGGACCCGGAGCTGGTGGCGGGCCGGGCCCAGTTTGTCTTCACCGCGGTGCCCCATCAGACCGCCATGGCGATGGTGCCCCGGCTGTTGGCCGCAGGCTCCCGGGTGGTGGACCTGAGCGCCGACTTCCGCTTCCGGGACCCGCAAGTGTACGAAGCCTGGTATCAGCCCCACACCGTGCCGGAGCTTCTGGCCGAGGCGGTTTACGGCTTGCCGGAGCTCCACCGGGAGCGTATCAGCACCGCCCGGCTGGTGGGCAATCCCGGATGCTACCCCACCGCAGTCATCCTGGGCCTGGCGCCCCTGGTGAAAGCCCGGCGGGTGGACCTTACCTCCCTCATCGCCGACTGCAAAAGCGGGGTGAGCGGCGCCGGCCGGGGGGCCTCCTTGGCCACCTCTTTTTGCGAGGTGGCCGACAGCTTCCGGGCCTACAAGGTCTTCGAGCACCGCCACACCCCGGAGATGGAGCAGGAGCTGAGCCTCATCGCCGGGGAGCCGGTGCGCCTCACCTTCACTCCGCATCTGGTGCCCATGAACCGAGGCATTCTGGCCACCCTTTATGCCACCCTGACCTCGCCGGCCACCGAGGCCGAGCTTTATAGGCTTTACGAAGATTTTTACCGGGAGGAGCCCTTTGTCCGGGTGATGCCGCCGGGAACTTTGCCCACCACGGCTCAGGTCAGGGGCAGCAATTACTGTGACCTGGCCCTCAAGGTGCACCCGGCCGGGGACCGGGTCATCGTGGTGGCCGCCATCGACAATCTGGCCCGGGGCGCGGCGGCTCAGGCGGTGTGCAATTTCAATGTCATGGCCGGCTTTCCCGAGACCACCGGCCTGGACGGGCCGCCCCTGACCCCCTAAAGCCGCCGGTGCCCGGCCATGGGCCCCCGCAACCTCCGCCTGGACCTGGAATACGACGGCACCCGCTACCACGGCTGGCAGCGACAGGCAAACGCCCTCACCCTCCAGGAGACCATCGAAAGCGCCTTGGCCCGCCTCACCGGCGAGCGGGTGCACCTCATCGGCTCCGGCCGCACCGACGCCGGGGTGCACGCCAAATGCCAGGTGGCCAACTTCCGCACGGCAAGCGCCCTGCCGCTGAGGGCCTTTATTTACGGACTCAACTCCCTGTTGCCGCCGGATATTGCGGTCCTCCACGCCGCCGAGGTGCCGTGGGACTTCCATGCCCGCAAATCCGCCCGGGCCAAGACTTATGAATACCGGCTGCTCAACCGGCCGGTGCGCTCGCCCCTGAGCCTGCGCTACGCCTGGCAGGTGGCCCCGCCCCTGGCGCTGGCGGCCATGGAGGAGGCGGCTTGGGTGCTGATAGGGGAGCATGACTTTGCCGCCTTCCAGGCCAGCGGCAGCTCGGTGCGCACCACCCGGCGCCGGGTGGAGGCGGCCGGCTGGCGGCGGGAGGGGGAGTTTCTCATCTTTCGCATCACCGCCAATGGCTTTCTTCGGGGCATGGTGCGCAGCCTGGTGGGCACCATGGTGCAGATCGGGCTTAAGAAACGGCCGGTGGCTGACCTGGCGGAGCTTCTTGTCCGTTCCCAGCGGGCCCAGGTGGGGCCCACTGCCCCGCCCCAGGGGTTGTGCCTGGTGGAAGTGAGGTATTGAGGAGTTGAGGAATGGGTGCGGGAGAGGGGCAGGGGGCCACAACTCCTGGCCCCCTCTCCCGAGGGCTCTCAGCCTGGCCTCCACCGGTGAGAAGGGCTCGAGGCCACGTCCCAGGGGGAAGTTTTGCTTCCCCTCCTTTTGGAGGCACCATGTATCGCCACATCCTGGCGGCCATCAATGAGCACAGCAACTCCGAAGCGGCGGCCCGCTATGCCGTGGCCGTGGCCCAGGCGGCAGGGGCCTCCCTCACCCTGGCCTTTGTGGCGCCTCCGGGCCTGCCGGTGGAGATGGTCCGGAGCGCCGAGGCAGCCCTCGAGCGCCTTTTCCTGGAGGCCTCCGCCAAAGAGCTGCCGGTGGAAAGCCTCATCCGCACCGGGGAGCCGGTGCGGCACCTGAAAGACCTGGTGCGGGACAGGCGGGTGGACCTGGCCTTTGTGGCCACCCGGCGGGAGGACCTCTCCCGGCGTTACTTCACCAGCACCATGGCCCGGCGCCTGTCCCTCGCCCTGCCCTGCTCGGTGGCCCTGGTCCGGGTGGTGCACCCCGGCCATGTCTTTCCCCGGCATCTCCTGGTACCCCTCCGGGGAGCCATGACCCACCTGGAGGAGCGGGCGCTGCTGGTGGGCCTCTTGGCCCGGGCGTTTGGGGCCCGGGTCACCCTCTTCCATGCCCCCCGCCACCTGGAGCGCTTCTTTCGGGGAACGGCGAAAGTGCCCCCCCCGGAGCGGGAACCCGGGGTGGTCCGGAAAATGGAGGAGTTCATGGCCCTTCTGGCCCGCTTCCAGGTGGACACCCGCCAGCGGTTCCGCCGGGGCCGGCCGGCCGTGGCCATCACCACGGAGGCCGCGGTGAGCCGCCATGACCTCATCGTCATGGGCGCGAGCACCCGGGGGCTTTTGGCCAGCCTGGTGAGCGGCAATCCGGTGGAGGAGGTGCTGCGGGAGACGCCCTGCAACCTCATCATCCACCTGCCCCGGGGGGGTGGGGCATGAGCATCCAGGAGCTCAGCCGGGAGGAGGCCCTCAAGGCCCTGGCCAGCCGGGAGAGCGGCCTCACCGCCGACGAGGCCCGCCGCCGGCTGGAGGAGTACGGCCCCAACGAGATCCGGGAAGTGCGCCGGGTGCCGTTGTGGCACCGGTTCCTGGCCCAGTTCACCCATTTCCTGGCCGTGCTCCTGTGGCTGGCGGCGGGGTTGTGCTTTCTTTCCGATTACCTCAAGCCCGACGAGGGCTTGGGCCGCCTGGGCTGGGCCATTGTCGGGGTCATTCTGGTCAACGCCCTGTTCACCTTTCTCCAGGAATATCGGGCCGAAAGGGCCGTGGCGGCTTTGAAGGCCCTCCTCCCCTTCCAGGTCAAGGTGCGGCGGGAGGGGGTCCTCACCACCATCCCGGCCCGGGAGGTGGTCCCCGGGGATATCGTGCTGTTGGAGGAAGGGGACAAAGTGCCGGCGGACGCCCGGCTGCTCGCGGCCAGCCGCCTCCGGGTGAACAACGCCCCCCTGACCGGCGAGTCGGCCCCCCAGGCCCGGAGCGCCGAGCCTTTTTCCGGGGATTCCCTCAAGAGCCCCAACCTGGTGTTTGCCGGCACCCTGGTGGTGAGCGGCAGTGGCGAAGCCGTGGCCATCGCCACCGGCATGGCCACGGAATTCGGCAAGATCGCCCACCTGACCGCCGGGGTGAAGCCGGGCCTGAGCCCCCTGCAGCGGGAAATCGTCCGGGTCACCCGGGTGGTGGCGCTCATCGCGCTGATCATGGGCCTGGGATTCTTCGCCTTGGGTTTCGTGGTGGCCCGGGGGTTCTGGCAGAATTTCCTCTTCGCCGTGGGCATCATCGTGGCCAATGTGCCCGAAGGGCTCCTGCCCACGGTGACCTTGTCCCTGGCCGTGGGCTCCCAGCGGCTGGCGGCCAGGAAGGCTTTGGTGAAGACCCTCACGGCGGTGGAGACGCTGGGGTCGGTGAACGTCATCTGCTCGGACAAGACCGGCACCCTGACGGAAAACCGCATGGCGGTGCAGGAGATGTGGGTGCCGGGGGAGGCCCGGCCGGGGCGGCAGTTCGGCCAGCAGATGCTTCTCACCATTGCCGGGCTGTGCAACAACGCGGTCTTCTCCGGCGGGGAATACCGGGGCGATCCCACGGAGGTGGCCCTGCTTAGGGCGGTCCGGGACCTTAAGGCGGAGCTTACCGCCCAGCGCCTGGCAGAAGTGCCCTTCGACGCCGACCGCAAGCGCATGACCACGGTGCATCAGGTGCAGGGGGAGACCCTGGTGCTCACCAAGGGCGCCCTGGAAATGGTGTTGCCCCGGTGTGCCCAGGTGGTGTGGGAGGGGGAGGCGGCCCCTCTGGAGGACGACAAAAAAGCGGCGATTCACAAGACCTATGAGAGCATGATGGACCGGGGGCTCAGGGTCATGGCCTTTGCCTTCCGGCCCTTGGAGCTCCCCCCGGGCGGGGAAGTGCCCCCGGACGAGGTGCTGGAAAGCGGGTTGATCTTTGCCGGCCTGATGGGCCTGCTGGATCCGCCCCGGGCTGAGGTGGCCGAGGCGGTGCGCCTCTGTCGGGAGGCGGGCATCCGGGCCATCATGATCACCGGGGACGCCGGCCGCACCGCCCTGGCGGTGGCCCGGCAGATCGGCCTGGCTCAGGGCCCCACCCGAGTGGTGGAGGGCCCGGAGCTGGAGGCCATGAGCGACCCGGAGCTGTCGGAGTGCCTCCGGGGGGAGGTGATTTTTGCCCGCATGACCCCCCGCCACAAGCTGCGCATCGTCACCGCCCTGCAGGAGCTGGGCCTGAGGGTGGCGGTCACCGGCGACGGGGTCAACGACGCCCCGGCCCTGAAGCAGGCGGATATCGGCATCGCCATGGGGCTGATCGGCACCGACGTGGCCCGGGAGGCTGCGGACATGGTGCTTCTGGACGACAACTTCGCCACCATCGTGGCCGCGGTGGAGGAGGGCCGGGCGGTCTTTGAGAACATCCGGAAATTCATCATCTACATCTTCGCCCACCTCACCCCGGAGGTGGTGCCCTATATCCTCTTCTCCTTCCTGCCCATCCCCTTGCCCCTGACCGTCATGCAGATTCTGGCCATCGACCTGGGGACGGAGACCCTGCCGGCCCTGGCCCTGGGGACGGAACGGGCCGAACCCACCGTCATGCGGCAGCCTCCCCGGGTGGGGGGACTCATTGACCGGGAGGTGTTTTTCCGGGGCTATATCTTTCTGGGCGGCCTCAGTTGCCTGGGCGTTCTCTTTGCCTATTTCCACGTGCTTTATAACGGGGGCTGGACCTGGGGGCAGGTCCTGCCTCTGGACCATCCCCTGGCCCGCCAGGCCGCCAGCGCCACCTTCCTGGGCATCGTCCTCATGCAGGTGGCCAACGTCTTTGCCTGCCGGTCATCGGTGGAACCCCTCAACCGGCTGGGGCTGTTCACCAATAAGCTGATGCTGGCGGGCATCGCCCTGGAGCTGGCCCTGGCCTATGTCATCATCTACCACCCCTGGGGCCAGGAGATCTTCGGCACCGCGGCTTTGCCCGCCTGGGTCTGGCTCGTTCTGGTCCCCTTCGGCCTGGCCCTGCTGCTGCTGGAGGAATTGCGCAAGCTGATGGTGCGCCGCTTCGGCCGCACGGCCTGAGGGTGCAGGAGGGGCAGCGGAAAGGCTTGGTTTCTGACGCCGCCTGTGAAACAATAACACCTAACTAAAGATGGAAATTCCCGGGTGTGGGCTTGTGCCGTCCCGCCGGCCTTTGGGGCGGAGGGCGCCCCGGCCACGAGGTGCGCTATGGCTGAGGTCCCCAGGTATCCGGATAAATTTCGACAGGAGATCAGCGCCTTAAAGGAGCGGCTCCTGAAGCTGGCCGGGATGGCGGAAGAGGCCATCCATCGGGCGGTGCAGGCTTTCTTAAGGCGGGACCGGGAGCTGGCCCGGCAGGTGATCCGCGGGGACAAGGAGATCAACGACCTGGAGGAGGCCATCGACGCCGAGTGTGTGCGGCTCATCGCTCTCTACCAGCCGGTGGCCGCGGACTTAAGGGAGATCATGGCTGCGGACCACATCATCGCCGAGCTGGAGCGCATCGGCGATCTGGCGGTGAACATCGCCGAGGAGGCCCTCTCCTTGGAGCCCCCCGGCGGCCGGGACTTTCACCCGGAGATGGGCCGGCTGGCGGAGATGGTGCTCACCATGGTGCGCCAGAGCCTCACCGCCTACGTGGAGCGCAATCCCGCCCTGGCCCGGGAGGTCTGCCGGGCGGACGACGAGGTGGATGAGCTCCACCGCCGCCTCACCCAGGAGGTCCTCAAGGAGATGGTGGCCGATGAGGTCATCGGCTTCGGGGAGGCCCAGATCAGCGTGGCCCGCCACCTGGAGCGGGTGGGGGATCATGCCACCAATATCGCCGAACAGGTGGTCTACGCCGCAGAGGGGGAAAGCATCCGCCACCGCTGCCAGGGCTAAAGGCCAAGGCCCAACCGAGACTGCACAGGGGGATCCGGGGCCTCGCTTTTACATGCAGATTGGAGGGCGGCCTGGGGCCGGGAAGGGGTAACTCCTTGAATTCGGGACAAATCCCTTGACATCCGCCCGGGGCCACCTTACTTTGAAACAGGCAAACACACGATGGTGATGACGGCGGATACATTAACCGAGCGGGAGCAACGCGTCCTGGCCACCGTGCTCACCCAGTACATTGCCACCGGCGAGCCGGTGGGGTCCCGGGTGGTGGCGAAGCTCTCCGGCCTCAATCTGTCCTCGGCCAGCATCCGCAGCGTCATGCTGGACCTGGAGGACCGGGGTTACCTGCGCCAGCCCCACACCTCCGCCGGCCGGGTGCCCACCGCCCTGGCCTTCCGCTACTATGTGGACCACATCCTGCCGGTCCGGGAGCTGGAGGCCAGCGCCCGCCGGCAGATCCGGGAGGTCTTCAAGCCCGTGGCGGTGGAGCCCCAGGACCTCTTCCGGCAGGCCTCCCGGGCCCTGTCGGCGGCCACCGGCCACACGGCCCTGGTCCTCACCCCCCGGCCCCGGGCGGTGCACCTGCGCCACATCCAGTTCATCAGCCTGGGTGGGGACTTTGTCCTGGTGCTTCTGGTCTCCCAGGACCAGCAGGTGCAGACCCGGTTTCTTAGGAGCGGCGTCACCTTCACCCAGGAGCAGCTGGACCGCTTCAGCCGCTATCTTAACGACCTCTGCCAGAATCTCACTCTGGCAGAGGCCCGGCGCCGCATCCTGGAGGAGATGGCCAAGGACAAGGACCTCTTCGACAAGATGGTGGCCCAGGCCCTGAACTTAAGCCGCCAGGCCCTGGCGGCGGAGGACCAGGGCGAGCTGATGATCGAGGGCACCAGCCACATCCTGGATTATCCGGAGTTCGCCGCCGATGTGGCCAAGATCCGGGCCATCTTCCGGGCCTTTGAGGAGAAACATCACCTCATCGCCCTGCTGGACCAGACCCTGGCCTCCCAGGGGGTGCAGATCATCATCAGCCCGGACGACAAATTTCCGGAGATGCAGCTCAGCCTGGTGGCCTCGTCGTACTCCCTGGATGACGCGCCGGTGGGGAGCCTCGGGGTCATCGGCCCCATGCGCATGGATTACGCCCGCATCGTCCCGGTGGTGCGCTACACCGCGGCCCTGGTCACCGACTGGCTGAGAAAGCATCACACCTAGATTCACACCTTCTGCTCTTCAGCCGTTGCATCCATCGCCCGGGATGATTATGGTTTGGGAGGTTTATGCACTCCATGACTGACACCGATAAGCGGGAAGAACCGGCCGGGGCCGAGGAGACGGCCCCCGACACCGGCGAGACGCCGGCGGCCGAGCCGGATCTGGACGAGCTGAAACGCCAGCTGGCGGAAAAGACCAAGGAAGCCCAGGAGTGCCATGACAAGCTCCTGCGCTACGCCGCCGAGCTGGAGAACCTGAAGAAGCGGGCTGAGCGGGAGCGGGCCGAGGTGGTGCAGTACGCCAACGAGGCGGTCTTCAAGGAGCTCCTGCCGGTCCTGGATAACCTGGAGCGGGCCCTGGAAAACGGCCGCCAGTTCGAGGCGCCCCCAGGACTGCTGGAGGGCCTGGAGCTGGTGCGCCAGGAGTTTCTTAAGGTGCTGCAGAAATTCGGGGTCACCCCGGTGGAATGCCTGGGCCAGCCCTTCGACCCGGCCTACCACCACGCGGTCATGGAGGAGGAGGCCCCGGAGCTGGCGGACCAGACCGTTACCAAGGAGCTGCAGCGGGGCTATCTTTATCGGACCCGGCTCTTGCGCCCCGCCATGGTGGTGGTGGCCCGGAGCAGCAACAAGCCCGCATCCCCGAGTGTTGATATTTCCGCTTAAGTTTTGCGAGGAGGATAATACATGTCAAAAGTCATCGGCATCGATTTGGGCACCACGAACTCCTGTGTGGCCGTGATGGAAGGGGGGGAGCCCAAGGTCATCCCCAACGCCGAAGGCGGCCGCACCACACCCTCCGTGGTGGCCTTCACCGATAGCGGCGAGCGTCTGGTGGGGCAGATCGCCAAGCGCCAGGCCATCACCAACCCCTTGAACACCGTCTTTGCGGTGAAGCGCCTCATCGGCCGCAAGTTCGAAGACCCGGAAGTGCAGCGGGACCTGAAGATCCTACCCTATAAGATCGTGCGGGCGGAAAACGGCGACGCCGCCATCGAAATCCGGGGCCGGGTTTACAGTCCGGCGGAGATCTCCGCCATGATCCTGGCCAAGATGAAGCAGACCGCCGAGGAGTACTTAGGGGAGAAGGTCACCGAGGCGGTGGTGACGGTGCCCGCCTACTTCAACGACGCCCAGCGCCAGGCCACCAAGGACGCCGGCCGCATCGCCGGGCTGAACGTGCTGCGCATCATCAACGAGCCCACCGCCGCCTCCCTGGCCTACGGCCTGGACAAGAAGAAGGACGAGCGCATCGCCGTTTTTGACTTGGGCGGCGGCACTTTCGACATCTCCATCCTGGAGATCGGCGAAGGCGTCTTCGAGGTCAAGTCCACCAACGGCGACACCCATCTGGGAGGCGAGGACTTCGACCAGCGCATCATGGATTACCTGGCCGACGAGTTCAAGCGGGACCAGGGCATTGATCTCCGCAACGACAAAATGGCCCTGCAGCGCCTCAAGGAGGCGGCGGAGAAGGCCAAAATGGAGCTCTCCACCTCCCTGGAGACGGAGGTCAACCTGCCCTTCATCACCGCGGACGCCAGCGGCCCCAAGCACCTGCTCATCAAACTCACCCGGGCCAAGCTGGAGGCCCTGGTGGAGGACCTGATCGAGAAGCTGGAGGGCCCCTGCCGCCAGGCTCTGAAGGACGCCAACCTGACCCCCAAGGACATCGACGAGGTCATCCTGGTGGGCGGCATGACCCGCATGCCCCGGGTGCAGGAGAAGGTGAAGGAGATCTTCGGCAAGGAGCCCCACAAGGGCGTCAATCCCGATGAAGTGGTGGCCATCGGCGCCGCCATCCAGGCGGGGGTGCTCAAGGGCGAGGTCAAGGACGTGTTGCTTTTGGACGTCACCCCGCTGTCTTTGGGCATCGAGACCCTGGGCGGGGTGTTCACCAAGATCATCGAGCGCAACACCACTATCCCCACCCGCAAGAGCCAGATCTTCTCCACCGCCACCGACAACCAGACGGCGGTGACCATCCACGTGCTCCAGGGCGAGCGGGAGATGGCGGCGGACAACAAGACCCTGGGCAAGTTCGAGCTCTACGGTATTCCGCCGGCCCCTCGGGGCGTGCCTCAGATCGAGGTGACCTTCGACATCGACGCCAACGGCATCGTGCACGTCAGCGCCAAGGACCTGGCCACCGGGCGGGAGCAGTCCATCCGCATCACCGCCAGCAGCGGCCTCACCGAGGAGGAGATCA
Organism: Desulfobaccales bacterium; assembly: GCA_037481655.1. Classification (NCBI taxonomy): domain Bacteria; kingdom Pseudomonadati; phylum Thermodesulfobacteriota; class Desulfobaccia; order Desulfobaccales; species Desulfobaccales bacterium. The sequence continues at coordinate 156,975 of JBBFLF010000002.1, forward strand.
AGCGGCTCATCAAGGAGGCGGAGCTGCACGCCGAGGAGGACCGGCGCAAGAAGGAGCTGGCCGAAGCCCGCAACCAGGCCGACAGCCTCATCTACACCACCGAAAAGACCCTCAAGGACGTGGGGGACAAGGTGGACGCGGCCACCAAGGCCGACATCGAGGCCAAGATCGCCAGCCTCAAGTCCGCCATGGGGGGCAACGATATTCACGACATCAAGGCCAAGTGCGATGAGCTCATGCGGGCCTCCCACAAGCTGGCGGAGATCATGTACGCCAAGGCCGGCACCGGTACGAGAGCCGGGGCCCACGAAGAGCCCAAGGCCAAGAAACCCGAGGAAGACGTGGTGGAGGCCGAGTTCGAGGAAGTGAAATAACTTAGGCACGCCGGAGAGGGAGGGGTCGGCCTTTCCCTCTCGCCTGCCCACCCTCACATGTGGGGAGCCCATCTCAGGGGAGGACGGGGGCCGCTGGTCTCCCGGCCCTCCCCTCACTATTCTGTGTGCACTATGATGAGACGCTGGCCATATCTTCTGCTGGTGGGGCTGCTGCTGGCGGGCTGTGTCACTCCCCCGCCGGTGGTGGTGCAGCCCCAGATCCAGGTGGGGGCCCGCCGCCCGGCCGCCGGCCCCGAGGCGGCGGGGGAGGAGCTCTTCCACCAGGCCGAGGCCGCCTACCGCCGCCAGGACTACGAGCAGGCCCTCCGGGACTACCGTACCTATCTCAGCCGGCATCCCCAGGGCCCCCAGGCCTTCCGGGCCCGGCTCCGGGAGGCGGAGCTCACCGGACTTCTGGGCGACTGGGCCGGCGCCGTGAGCCGCTATGAGACCTTGTTGGCCCAGAACCCGGACCTGGACCAGAGCCGGGAGATCCGCTACGGCCTGGGGCGGGCCTATTTCAAGCTGGGGCAATACACCCGGGCTTTGCAGATCCTGGAGCCCCTGACCGCCGCCGACCTGCCGGTGGCCCTGCGCTTCTCCACCAATGCCCTCCTGGCGGAGATCGCTCTGAAGCAGGGGCAGGTGGAGCCCGCCTTTGTGCGGCTGCGCCTGGCGCACCAGGACCTGGCCGCCGGTGATGCGGAGTGGTTTGAGTTTTTGAAGAAACGTCTCCTGGAGCAGGCCACGCCCGGCGATCTGGAGCGCCTGGCCAACCTCTACCGGGACACCCCCTTAAGCGCCGCCCTCTTAGCCCGGCTGGCGGAGAATGCCCGACGGGCCGGGCGCATTGAGGAGGCCCGGCGCTGGCTCACCCTGCTCACAGAGCGCTATCCCGGCACCCCCGAGGCCCAGGCGGCGCAACAGCTCCTCACCCCGGCCCGGCCCCGGGTGGGGGCGGTGATTCCCCTCACGGGGGAGCTGGCGGAGCCGGGGCAGCGTCTGAAGCGGGGTCTGGAGCTGGCCCTTCAGGGGGGGCCGGTGGAGGTAGTGTTTCAGGAGGCTGGCAGCGCGGGAGCCGCCCAGGCGGTAAGCGCCCTGGCCCGCCAGCCTCACATCATGTTGGTGACCGGATTCTTTTCCTCGGCGGAGGCCCCGGAGGCCGCCCGGGCCGCCCAGGAGGCGGGGGTGCCGCTTGTGGCCCTGACCCAGCGGGCCGAGGTGACCGAGGCCGGTACTTGGGTCTTCCAGGCTTTCCTGACCCCCCAGCGCCAGGTCCAGGAGCTGGTGCGCTACGGCCTGGCCCGGGGCTGGCGCCGCTATGCCATCCTGGCCCCGGAGTCGGCCTACGGCCGCACCTTCGCCCGGCTGTTTCAGGAGGAACTGGGGAAACAGGGCGGCGAGGTGGCGGTGCAGGAGACCTACCCCCCCGGGAGTCGGGACTTCACCCTGGCCCTGTCGCCTCTTTTGGCCAACTTTCCGGAATCAGAAGGGGAGGCCCGGCCCTTTGACGCCTGGTTTGTCCCGGATGATGCCGCCACCTTGGCTGCTTTGCTGAGCCAGGTCTCTGACCACCCGCTGCGCCGTGTCCCTCTGTTGAGCACCAATCTGGCCCACCCCGGCGAGGGGGCTCAGGCCCGGCAACTGGAAGGGGTCATCTTCCCGGAGGGCTTTTTCTCAGGCGACCCGGACCCGGCGGTGCAGGAGTTCATCCGCGCCTATCAGCAGCGCTACGGCACTGCCCCAGATTATTTTGCCGCCCAGGGGTATCTGGCCGGCAGGCTTTTCACCCAGTTGGCGGCCGCCGGTCCCTCAAGCCGGGAGGAGGTGGCAAGGTGGCTGCTGGCTTTCCGGGGCGCACCCCAGGTGCCGTGGCTCAAGGGCTTCAGCCCCTCTCGCCAGGCGGAGCTCACGGTTTATCTCCTCACCCCCAAGGGCGGCCGGGTGGTGCCGGTGGAACTGGCCCCTTAAACCTTAAGGTCTGGCTCGGGGGCGGTGGCCGCACTTCGGCCCAGCAGAGTCAGAAACTCCCGCCCATAACCTGTTGACTCCCGGTCTCGGCGCCGGACCACCGCCAGATGGTCGGGGGGGAAATAGTGGCCCAAGGGTAACAAGACCAACCGCCTCCTGGTTACGTCAAGGTTTTCCGCCCAGGTGGCGAAGGAAATTCCCAGGCCCATTTCCACATACTGAGCGCTGAGCTCCACGTTGGAAGACTCCATCACCACGTGATAAGAGAGACCCTCCCGTTTCAGCAGGGTTTCGATGTCCGGGTCTCCGGTGATTTTCGGCCCCGGGGGCGGGAGGATCAGGGGAAAGCGAACCATCTCCTCCCAGGTGGGTTGGGGAATGCCGGTCAGGGGATGGTCGGGGGGAACCATGAGACACGTCTGCACCTTCAGCCATCCGCAGGCCGCCAGGTCCCGAGGCACCGCGGACTCCCGGGCAAATCCCAGCTCCACTTCCCGATTGCGCACCAGGTCAAAGACTGCGGCCTGGGGCCGGTCCAGGATAGTGAGACGCACATGGGGAAATCTCTCGGAAAATTCCTTAAGCGGCCGCCCCAGGAGATGATACAGGGTGGTAAAAGGCGCAGCCAACTTGAGGCGGCCATGGGGGATCCCTCGGAGAGCCGCCACCTCCGCCCGCAGGCGCTCATAATGCTCCAGGGTCTTTTCGGCGAAGTCCAGGAGCAGCTCGCCTGCGGGGGTGAGAACCACCCGGCGCCGGCCCAGGCGCTCCACCAACGGGGTGCCCAATTCCGCTTCCAGGGCTTTGAGCTGCTGACTGAGGGCGGACTGGGTCCGGAAAGTGGCTTCGGCGGCTTTGGTGAAACTTCCCAGGCGGGCCAGCTGGCAGAATCCCAGGAGCTGCTGCCATTCCATATTACCCTTTCTTATTTTCTTATTTAATTTAATTAATTTTACTTATAATTAGCCGGCCGGGTAAATTCAAGAAAAAAGTAAGGGGGTTGCTCCATGAAAGCCAGCCTCAAACCCGGCCTTTCCTTTGAATTTGCCTTTCCCGTCCCCGAAGAGTACACCGTGCCCCATCTCCTACCTGAGGCCCCGGAGTTTCAGGCCATGCCCCGCGTTTTGGCCTCCGGCTTCATGGTGGGCCTCATCGAACTGGCCTGCATCAAGGCCGTCAATCCCCATTTGGACTGGCCGACGGAGCAGACCGTGGGCATCGGTTTTCACCTGGACCACACCGCAGCCACGCCACCGGGGCTCACTGTGCGGATTCGGGGCACCCTGACGCGGGTAGAGGGGCGTAAACTCACCTTCGCAGTGGCGGCCGACGACGGGGTTGACAAAATATCTGAGGGAACCCATGATAGGTTCGTTATCCAGGCGGAGAGATTCTCCCGGAAGGCCGCCGACAAACTGCATCGGGCGAAAAGATATTTTGAACCATGATCACCCGGGTGCCCGGCTTTGCCCTGGGCCATGCCAGTGACTACAAGAACCTCACCGGTGTGACGGTGGTGCTATGTCCGCCGCACACCGTGGGGAGCGTGGACATCCGGGGCTCCGCCGCCGGCACCCGCCAGCTGGATGCCCTCCTGGGCCTGCACGTGGTCAATGAGATCCACGCCGTCTGCATCGCCGGCGGGAGCGCCTTCGGCCTGGACGCCGCCGGCGGGGTGATGGAATTCCTGGAGGAGCGGGGCCGGGGCTTTGATGTGGCCATCACCCGGGTGCCCATCGTGCCCACCGCGGTGATCTACGACCTCTCCCTGGGCAACTGCCGGGTGCGGCCCGATCGGGCCATGGGGTTGAGCGCCTGTCTGGCGGCCAGAAGCGACCCTCAGGGCGACGGCAGCGTGGGCGCAGGGACCGGCGCCAGCGTGGGCAAGCTCTTCGGCATCCGCCAGGCCACCAAGGGCGGCTTGGGGACGGCGCATCTGAGCGGCCCGGAGGGGCTGCAGGTGGGGGCCCTGGCGGTGGTCAACGCCTTCGGGGACGTGGTGGACCCGGAGACCGGGGAGATTGTGGCTGGCGCCCGCACCGGCCCGGAGAGCCGGGAGTTTGCCGACAGCGCCCGCCATATCCGCCGGGGCGTGGTGCGCCAGCGCTTCGGGGAGCCCAACACCACCGTGGGGGTGGTGGCCACCAACGCCCGCCTTACTCGGGAAGAGGCCCAAAAAATCGCCCAGATGGGCCACAATGCCCTGGCCCGCTGCATCCGGCCGGTGCACACCCTCTTTGACGGCGACATCATCTTTGTGCTCGCCCATCCCGAGGTCCGGGCGGACCTGCATGTGGTGGGGCTTTTGGCCCAGGCGGCCCTGGAGGCGGCCATCCTCTCGGCGGTGAAAAGCGCCCACGGTCTGGGGGTGCTGCCTGCCTGGCAGGAGCTTCAAGGGGGCGCCTGACGGCACAGGGAAGGCCGGGAAATCATCGTCTCGCCCGGCGCCGGATGGGAGGGTCCTCAGGAAGACGAGAGAAGGTCCTGATTTCCCGCGCCTGAACACCTTGAGGTCATCCTGACATGCCCCTGATTGACCCGGAGCTCATCGTCTTTGACCTGGACGGCACCCTGGCGGCCACGGTGCCGGACATCGCCGCGGCCCTCAACCATGCCCTGGCGGCGGTGGGGCTTCCCGCCTACCCCGAGGCGGCGGTGGCCGAGATGATCGGCGGCGGCGAGGAGACCTTTCTCCGCCGGGCCCTGGGGCCGGACCACCAGGACCTCTATCCCGAGGTGCGCCGCCGGTATCTGGACTACTACGCCGCTCACCTGGTGGAGGCGACCCGCCTCTATCCCGGGGTCCAGGAGACCCTGGCGGCCCTTACGCCCCGGAAGCTGGCGGTGCTGTCCAACAAGCTGGCGGTCCTCACCCAGGGGATCGTGACGCAACTGGGGCTGGGCCCGTTTTTCCAGGCGGTCAGGGGCGGGGATAGCTATGGAGTCCTGAAGCCGGACCCTCGGGGCCTGATGGCCCTCATCCGGGATCTTAAGGCCCGGCCGGAGCGCACCCTCATGGTGGGGGACAAGCCCGCGGATGTGCTGGCGGGCAAGGGCGCGGGCACGGCCACGGTGGCGGTCACCTACGGCTACGGCGAGCCGGCCCGGCTGGCGGCGGCGGGGCCGGAGGCTCTCATCGGCGAGTTTTCCCAGCTCTTGGAGCTGGTCGGCGGCGCTCCCGGCGGCAATGCCCCACATAACGATTAACACCTTCCGGGGTCAAGGGGTCTCATAGCCAAAGAGCGCACCCCAGTCCAACTCCCGGATTGACCCTCTCGCAGCCGGAGTGCGGCGGGAATTTTCGTTTGACAGCGGGCCGGAGGGGGGAATATATAATAGGGGGAATGGCGGTGTAGCTCAGCTGGTTAGAGCATGCGGCTCATATCCGCAGTGTCCGGGGTTCGAATCCCTGCACCGCCACCACTTATTATTTTTTTGGAGGATGGGCCTTATGAAAAAGCTGTTGACCTGGGTTGTGGGGGGAGCCTTTCTTTTGAGCCTGCCTGCCATGGGGCTGGCCCAGAAGGAAGAGAAAACGGCGCCGCCGGCACCGGCGCCCGCAGTGGAATCCCAGGCTCCGAAAGAATGGAGTGCCCCTACCGAAAAGACGCAGAAGAAGGAAACCACCAAGAAGTCGAAGAAAGCCAAATCCAAGGCCAAGAAGAGCAAGAAGGCCAAGAAGCCGGAGCAGCCGGCCTCTTAAGCTGAGAAGCGCATCATTCCAGGGTCTCATGCCGGGGTGCCAGGTGGTGCAACTGGCATCCCACCCCCCGGATTTCTCCACACGGGGGAGAGGGGAAAGCGGGGGAGCGCACTTTTCCCCGCCTGCAAGATTGAGCACTTAATCCCATACAGGAATCGGCCATGAAGCGACTGGGAGAACTTGCCCTCACCGGCCTGCTCTGTCTGGCCCTGACTCCTCCCCTCCTGGCACAGCAGGAGGCGCCACCCCCCGCCATTCCGCCCATCCTGGAAGGCAACCGGCCCCTGGCCTATCCGGAGAGCAAGCATCCGGAAGGGCCGGTGGCCGAAGCGGAGAAGCCCGCCACTGCCACCCCTAAGGCGAAATCCGACCGCAAGACCCGCCAAGCATCAGCAGTGAGCAAAAAGAAGAAGGGCAAAGGCAGTGCGGTGGCGGGGAAAAAGAAATCCCCCAAAAGCGGCCGCAAGAAAGGGGTGGCCACCACCCGGGGGGCGTCGGCCCGGAACACCTGAGCCGGCCCCTCCCCTCGGAAAGGAGATGAACATGCGCAGGCTGAGCAAACTAGTGGGTGCGGCAATGGTGCTGGTGCTGCTGGCGGCTCTCCCGGTGGCGGCCCAAGGCAAGCCGGAGCTCTGGAACGGCAGCCATTGGCAGACCATGTCCCCGGAACTCAAGGTGGCTTACATCAAGGGCATCGGCAACATGGCGGACTTTGAGGTGGCCGCCGGCGGCGCCGGCCGGGGCCCGTGCATCTCCCAGGCCTTTGTGGATGAGCTGAAGCGGCTGACCATCAACCAGATCATCCAGGAAGTGGACAAGTTTTATCAGGAAAATCCCGACAAACGCGCCATGCCGGTGATTGAGGTGGTGCTCCGGCGCTGCACCAAGCTCTGCCCGCCGGAAACCCCGGCCAAGCCCGCCAAATGAGGGCCCGAAGCGGCATCTGGCTGGCCACCGGCCTGTGGCTGACCCTGGCCGCCCTGCCTGCGGACGCACAAGGTTTTCTGTGGGACGGCAACCATTGGGCCAGAAGTTCCCAGGACGGCAAGCTGGGGTATCTTTGGGGGTTGAGCAATCTGGCGGACCTGGAGGTCTCCGCCGCGGCCAAGGCCGGCACCATCTCGGCCGTCTCCCAGGCGGTGCGCCAGGAAATGCAGCGGGCCACGGCGCTGGAGCTCCTGGAGGAGGTGGACCGCTTCTATCGGGAGAACCCGGATAAACTCTCCACCACGGTGCTGGAGGTGTTGCTCCGGCGGCACCTGCCGGGCGCCAGGAAGGAGGGCCCGCCGCAATAATCCGGGGTGTCCTCAAGGCCGGCGGGTGACCAGCGCTTCGAACTCACATCAGGGCCCCTGGGGGAGAAAACCGGGGCTTGGGGGAGGTGAACCATGAAACGGGTCATGATTCTGGTATTGGTGGGGACTCTCCTGGTGGCCGGCTGCGCCGGCATGAGCTCCACCGAGCAGCGCATGCTGAGCGGCGGGGCGGTGGGGGCCTCCAGCGGCGCTTTGATCGGCTGGGCCGCCGGCTCCCCGGCGGTGGGCGCGGCAGTGGGCGGCGGCGCCGGCGTTTTGGGGGGCTTCCTCTACGACCGCTACCAGAAGAGCCGGGGCCGGTATTAAGGCCGAAAGAGCCAGGCTCACCCCATTCTCCACCATCCGCTCCTCACGGGAGGGGGCTAGGCGCGTGGCCTTCTGCCCCCTCGCCCCGCAATCTTACCTGCTCCCTTTTAATAGTGAAGACTTTGGAAAGAGGCGGGGCCCTGTGCTCTCCCGTCCCTGCCCTCAGAAGCCCTCACCTTGCTGCCGACCGGGAGCGCCTTCCTTTACGCGCTTGATGTACACCATGAGGAGGCTTAAGGCGGCGGGGGTGATGCCGGAGATGCGGGAGGCCTGACCCAGGGTGCGGGGCCGCACTTCCTTGAGCTTCTGGCGCACTTCGTTGGAGAGCCCCGGAATCCGGTCATAATCTAGGGAGGCGGGGATCTCCTTGGCTTCCCAGGCGGCCAGCTTGGCGGCGGTCTCCGCCTGGCGCTTGAGATAACCGTCGTATTTGCAGGCAATCTCCACCTGCTCCGCCACCTCCTCCGGCACCGGCGGCTCCTCCCCCAGAAGGCGGTACAGAGTGGCGATATTGATCTCCGGCCGCCGGAGCAGCTTCAAAGCCGGGGTGGGCTCGCTCACGGGCGTGGTCCCGAGAACCTTAAGGACTTCGTTTACCTCCGGTGTAGGAAAGACCCGCCGGCCCCTAAGGCGCGCCTCCTCCTCGGCCTGCAGGCGTTCCTTCTCCTCCAGGCGCTCCAAGGCCTCCTTGTCCACCAACCCGAGCTCATAGCCCATGCGGGTGAGGCGCCGGTCGGCGTTGTCCTCCCGCAAAAGCAGCCGGTATTCCGCCCGGGAGGTGAACATGCGGTAAGGCTCCTTGGTGCCTTTGGTCACCAGGTCATCCACCAGCACCGCCATGTAGGCCTGGGAGCGGTGCAGCACAAAGGGCGGCCGTCCCAATACCTGGCAGGCGGCATTGATGCCCGCCCACAAGCCCTGGGCCGCGGCCTCCTCGTAGCCCGAGGTGCCGTTGATCTGGCCGGCGAGGAAAAGCCCCCGGATGAGCTTGGTCTCCAGGGTGGGCTGAAGCTGCAGGGGGTCCACATAGTCGTATTCAATGGCGTAGGCCGGCCGCATGACCTCGCAGTGCTCCAGCCCCGGCACCTTCCGGAAGAGCTCCAGCTGCAGCTCGAAGGGGAGGCAGTTCCCCAGCCCTTTGGCGTAGATCTCCTGGGTGCCCCGGCCCTCGGGCTCGAGAGTCACCTGGTGGCTCAGTTTCTCCGGAAAGCGCATCACCTTGTCCTCCAGGGAGGGGCAATAGCGGGCGCTCACCCCGGTGATCTCGCCGCTATACAGGGGCGAGTGGCGGATATGCCGGCGCAGGAATTCATGCACCTCGGGGGTGGTGTGGGTGACGTGGCAGACGAGCTGCTCCTCGGGAAGCTTGGTGGTGCGCCAGGAGAAAGGCCGGGGGCGGGGGTCGCCCTCCAGCCGGGCCATGCCGGCAAAATCAATACTGGCGGCCCGAAGCCGCGGGGGCGTGCCGGTCTTCATGCGCCCCATCCGGAAGCCCAGCTCCTTCAGGTGCCGGGCCAGGTCCAGGGCGGCAAACTCCCCCGCCCGGCCGGCGGGGATCTTGGTGGGGCCGATGTGAATGAGGCCGTTGAGGAACGTGCCGGTGGTGATGAGCACCGCTTTCGCCCGGTAGGCCATGCCGTAGGCGTCCAGCACCCCCGTAACCCGGCCGTCCTCCACCATCAGGCGGGTGACGGTGGCCTCCTTGAGGTGCAACCGGGGCTGGGCCTCCAGGTAGAGCTTCATGGCCAGGCGGTAGGCGGGTTTGTCGCACTGCACCCGGGTGCCCCTGACTGCCGGGCCCTTGGAGAGGTTGAGGGTGCGGAACTGGACGCCGGTTTGGTCCGCCAGCCACCCCATGACCCCGCCCAGGGCGTCGATCTCCTTCACCAGGTGGCCCTTGGCCAGGCCGCCCACCGCCGGGTTGCAGGCCATGTGGGCGGTGGTGTCCAGGTTCTGGTTGAACAAGAGCACCCTCAGGCCCAGGCGCACCGCGGCCAGCGCCCCTTCGCAGCCGGCATGCCCGGCCCCCACCACAATGAGGTCATATTCCGGCACCGACACCGCCATGGCAAGAGCAATTACGGTTGAATTTCGGGAGAGATTCGGTTAAGGTTGAACATTCAGGAAATCACCCGGGTGGGAGGAGACTCATGGTCCATCGTACGTTCAAAACCCTGGAACCCAAAGGGGAAATCGCCGTAGCGCAACGCCCGGAAGGGGTGCTGAAGATGATGATCTACACCGGCTCGGTGACGCATTTTGAATTCACCATGGACGGCCAAAGCGCCTTTGACTTCGCCATGGAGATCCTGCAGCACGCCTACCGTCTGGGGCTGGGCAGCAAATAACCACTCAAGCCAGGGGGGAGGCTTGGGCCTCTCCCCTCAATGCTCCCACTCCACCTCCCGCACCAGATCCAGAAATTCCGGCGACTCGCCATATTCCTTCAGGGCCTGCTGGTAGGCCAGCCAGGTCTCCCAGGTGCGCCGCCATTGCTGGTTGTGCCAGGGATGGCGGGGCTCACCTTGCCCCTGGGTGAGGCGCAGGTATTCGTCATACTCTTCCTGGCAGCTCTCGCAGAAGCGGAAGCCCTTGTAACGCTTGTAGATCTGCTGCGTCTCAAAGTGCAGCCCACATTTAACGCAGCGGGAAAGGCAGCGGGTGCATTGCAGGATTTTGCGCACCATCTCCCGCTTTTTGGCCCGGTCCACCTGGAGCTTCTTCTGCTGCTCCTGCTTCAGGCGCTCTTCGATGTCGATGATCTTGGACATGTCAGCCCCGCGATTTGCCACCGGGGGCGCAAAAAGAGTGCCCCACTTTCGGCCCCCGGACATAAAAGCAAAAGCCCCCTTGCCTCTGCCTAGGTTCTCGATTTCTGAGTAAAAAATAACCTTTTCCCGGCGGGGGCGCAATGGCCGGCGGTTATTCGGACTCCGCCCGGGAAGGCGCCTTGAGGTGGTCTTCCTCCGGGTCCAGATGGAAGAGGCGGCGCACCAGGGTGATCTCCGCCGCGGCATGGCGGCTGTGGTGGTTGCGCTTGAGGAACATGATGGGGTCGTGGAGCAGTTTGGCGGCCACCGAGCGGGTGAGCACCTCCAGGGCCTCCACCTGCTCGGGGGTGAGGGGCCCCAGGTGGCTCAAAGTCTTTTTCAACTCCTGGCGACAGATGGCCCGGGCCTTCTCCTGCAGGGCGATGATGGTGGGGAAGACCCCCAGGGTTTTGAGCCAGTCCATGAATTTCAGGGTCTCCGCGGCCACCAGGCCCTCGGCCTGGGCGGCGGCCTCCTGGCGGCGCTGGACGTTGGTCTCTACCACCTCTTTCAGGTCGTCAATGTTGTAGAGATAGACGTATTCCAGCTCATTGATGCGGGGGTCCAGATCCCGGGGCACGGCGATGTCGATGAGGAAGAGGGGCCGCTGCCGGCGGCGGCGCATGGCCGCGGCCACCTGCTCCCGCGTCAGGACATACCCCTCGGCCCCGGTGGAGCTGATGAGGATGTCGCATTTGAGGAGCTCCTCCTCCAGCCCCTCCAAGGGCACGGCCCGGCCCCGGAAGCGCTCTGCCAGCCGCGCCGCCCGCTCCAGGGTGCGGTTGGCGATGACGATCTGGGCCACCCCCTGGCGGCGCAGGTGCTCCAGGGCCAGCTCCGCCATCTCCCCGGCGCCGATGAGAAGGGCGGTTTTGCCGGTAAGCTCGCCGAAGATCTTCTTCCCCAGGCTCACCGCGGCATAGCTGACGCTCACCGCATGGTCGCCGATGCCCGTTTCGGTGCGCACCTTCTTGGCGACGGAGAAAGTCTTGTGCAGCAGGCGGTTGAGGATGGGGCCGGTGGCGTCCTGCTCCGTGGCCTGACGGTAGGCGGCCTTCACCTGGCCCAAAATCTGGGGCTCCCCCACCACCATGGCATCCAGGCTGGCGGCCACCCGGAAGAGGTGGCGCACCGCCGCCTCTCCCCGGTGCACATAGAGAGATTTTTCCACATCCTGGGGGGTCACCTCAGGGTGGGAAGCCAGAAACTCCTGGAGCCGACGGATGCCGGCCTCGGGATCCGGGGCCACCGCCAGCACCTCCACCCGGTTGCAGGTGTTGTAGTAGAGGACCTCGGAGAGCTCTGGGAAGGCCCTGAGCCGCTGGTAGGCCGCCTCCGGGTCGGGAAAGAGCCCGCAGAGTTTCTCCCGGAGCTCCACCGGGGCGGTCTTGTGATTGACACCCACCAGCACCAGGGTCATGGCGTGCGGAAACTCCCGAAGCTGTGATAGCCGGTGAACCAGAGGCTGGCCCCCACGAAGGCCAGGACCATGACGCTTAGGCCCCCTAAGGCCAGCCAGGCGGCCCGCCGCCCCCGCCAGCCCACGGTGAGGCGCTCATGCAAAAGGATGGTGTAGATCAGCCAGGCGATGAGGGTGAGGATCTCTTTGGCGTCCCAGTTGAAGAAGCGGCCCAGGGCCAACTGGGCATAGAGGGAGCCGGTGATGATTCCCAAGGTGAGCAAGGGGAAGCCCAGGGTGAGGCATAAATGGTTCAAGCGATCCAGCTGCGTCAACGAGGGCAGCCGGCGGTAAAAGAAGCCGAATCTTTTCTGCTTCAGCTGGCGCTCCTGCAGTAGGTAAAGCAAGCCGCCCAGGCCGGCCAGGGTGAGGGCGGCGGTGCCCACCAGGGACAGGATGACGTGCAAGTGCAGCCAGAAGCCCGCCAGCAAGGGCGAGACCCCTCCGGGGCGGCTGGGCAGAAGCCACAAGGCTGCCGCCATCAGGGCCGCCAGCGGCGCCACCAGGGCCCCCAAGATGCGGATGGGGAAGCGCCAGGTGAGGAGGAGAAAGACGGCCGTCAGGGTCCAGCTGAAGAAGAACAGGGCCTCCCCTGGCGTGGCCATGGGAAGCTGGCCCAAGGCGAGGAAGCGCCGCAGAAGCTCGCCGGTGTGGGCCAGCCAGCCGACGGCCAGGCAGACGGCCCCCAGCCGGGAGAGCCCCTCCCGCTGCACGAAGACGTAGGCCAGGTAGGCGGCGGTGCCGCCGAAATAGGCCACCAGAATGAGGGATTTCAAAAGTGCGGCCATGCGCCTCAGCCCCGGCAGCGGCAAAACTTGTAAGGCGCTTCTGAGGCTGCTTCCATGAGTCAGCTGAGCGTCCCGGCGGTGGCGGGGCCCGCCGGCAATGCTTCTCATTGCCCGGCGGGCGGCTCCTCTTCCAGACTCAACCCGCTGAGCTCCTCCAGGACCGCCTCCGGGAGCACCCCGGCCAGGGCCTCCTTCAACAGTCGCCGGATGGCTTCCCGGTCCCGGCGCGCCACCGCCCCCAGGAGAGGGCAGTCTGCCAGGCGTAAAAACAGGGCGGCATTGTCGGGGTGGCCTCGGCGCACCTCCAGGACCCGTTCCCTCACGGCCCGCATCAGGCGCAGGTAAGGCCCATACTCCGGGCCGAAGGTGCGCTCCAATGTCTCCCGCAGGCGCCGGGCCAGGGCCGGGCTGGCGCCGCCGGTGCTCACTGCGAGGGTGAGTTCCCCCCGCCGGATTTGGGCCGGGACGATGAAGGTGCAGAGCTCCGGGGCGTCCACGATGTTGACCCAGATGTTGGCGGCCTGGGCCGCCCGGCTCACCCGGACGTTGACCTCCGGATCATCGGTGGCCCCCACCACCAGGGCCATGCCCGCCACCTGGCCGGGCTCAAAATCCCCCGGGATTGCGCGGATTTCTCCCCGGGCTGCCAGCTCCTGCAGCCGCGGGGTGAACTCCCGGCTCACCACCGTCACCTGGGCGCCGGCGGCCAGCAGATCCAGGACCTTGCGCTCCCCCACCGCGCCGCCGCCCACCACCAGAACGGGCCTGCCGGTGAGAATGGCGAAGAGGGGGTAAGTCTGCATGAAGGCCGTGCCCACAAAAGGATTTTCCGAAATGTACCTTTTCCGGGAGGCGGATGCAAGGGAATGGGCAGCCACAGACGGCGTTGCTGCCGGGGCTGCCATTGACACGGGAAGGAAATCTGATTTAATGAGGGAGAAATCCGGTCCACCGGGCCGCTCCTTGCAGCCTGGATATATCTTTTGGGCGGACGCCACATGCCTCTCTCACTGGCCGAACAGCGCCTCCTCTTCCAGATTGCCCGGGACAGCATCGTGGCCGGGCTGGAGCGCCGGGCCATGGAAGTGCCCCAGGAGTTGCCCCCGGCTTTGCGGCAGCCCCGGGGGGCCTTTGTCACTCTGCACCGGCACGGCCGGCTGCGGGGCTGCATCGGCTACTTGGAGGCCGTCAAGCCCCTGGGCCAGGCGGTGGCGGAGATGGCCCAGGCCGCCGCCTTCCACGATCCCCGCTTTCCCCCGCTGTCGGCCGCGGAGCTGCCGGAGGTGGAGCTGGAGATCTCCATCCTGACCCCCATGCGCCGGATTGAGGACGTCCAGGAGATTGAGGTGGGCAAGCACGGCCTCTATATCGAGCGGGGCCTTTACCGGGGTCTGTTGCTGCCGCAGGTGGCCACGGAATACGGCTGGGACCGCACCACCTTTCTGGAACAGACCTGCTTGAAGGCGGGCCTGCCGCCTTCAGCCTGGAAAGACCCGGAGACCCGCATCTATGTCTTTGAGGCGGAGATTCTCTCCGAGACCCCTCATGCCGGCGCCGCCAAGGAGTGTCATCAGCCATGACCACTGAGATGCCCGCACCCCTGCCCCCGGAACCACCTCCCGGCACCTCTTCCCTTTTCGGACTCCTGAAGCACCGCCTGCTGGTCATTGTGGTGCTGGTGCTCCTCTTTTTTGTGGGCCTGTTCCTGCATGGGCGCTGGAAGGCCTGGCGGGGCGCGCCGGGAGAAGGGGAGCAGGTGGCCCTGGCGCCGGCACCAGCGCCCACTCCGAGCCCAGGTCCCGCCGCCCCGGAGGAGGCCAAGCCGGAGGAACCGGCGCCTGAAGCCCAGAAGGCTCCCTCTCCGGCCCCGGCCCCCTCTCCCACTGCGCCGCCCCTGGCCCCCGGGACTCCCCCGCCGCCCAAGGTGGTGGTGAAAGGAGTAGCCTTCACCCAGGCCCTCATCAAGATCATTGACGACGAGGTCAACAAGCGCTTCTTCGGCTGGCGGCCCAACACCATCGTCTTCGGCAAGCTGGGCCTCACCGACAACGTCAACAACCACCAGCTGGGAGTGCTGGAGGTGGCCCGGCGCACCATCGTGGTCCTGAATGAGAACCTGACCCGCTTTGCCATCACCGAGGCCTACAACCCCCAGGTGAATGAAGCCATGAACTTTCTCATGGTGAGCCCGGACAAATACTGGTTCCCCTCGGCCTCCGGCAAATACCGGGAGGCCATCCAGGACCTGAAAGTTTACATGGAGGATCTGCAGCGGGGCCGGAGCCGCTTCTATGCCCGGGTGGACAACCTTATTGCCCTGCTGGGCAACTACAAGGACATCTTAGGGAGCTGCTACCATAACCTCATCAAGGACACCGAAGCCGACGGCACCCCGGTGCGCTGGACGAGAACCGACGATTATTTCTACTTCTCCCAGGGGGTGGCGGTGGGCATGTCCCAGATGCTGGAGGCGGTGAAGGAGGATTTTGCCGCCGAGCTTTTGAAGAAAAACACCCACAAGCTCCTGGACGACACCATCCACGCCCTGCACACCGGCACGCACTTGGCCCCCTGGATCATCACCGATGCCGCCAAGGACGGGATTCTGGCCAACCACCGGGCCAATCTCTCCTGCTACATCGGCGAGGCGGAGCACCTGGTGGCCACCATGCAGAGCGTTTTGGCCACCAACTGACCTGAGGCGGTCTCTTTACCCGCCTCGGCCGCCGCAAGGCGCGGCGGGGGGACATAGTCACAAAAGCCCGGCAGGCGGGAATTTCCTGGAAATTCCCGCCTTTTTGTTTTACTCTGGGCCCAATTCCTGCCGGGGAGGCGCGAGCATGCGAGTGGGGCAGATCATGCACAAAAATCCGGTGACCATCACGCCGGACAAACGGGTGGATCAGGCGCTGAAAATCATGCAGGAGCACAATATCCGCCACTTGCCGGTGATGAAAAACGGCCAGATGGTGGGCTGGATCACCTCCCGGCTGCTCAGGGAGGTGCTCCTGGCCTCCATGCTGGAGGTAATCACCGTGGGGGATGTGATGATCGAGGCGCCCATCACCGTCAGCCCGGAGACCGGGGTGGAGGAAGCCGCCCGGCTGATGTATGAGCACAAGATCGGCGGCATGCCGGTGATGGAAGGGGACAAGCTGGTGGGGGTGATCACCACCCTGGATCTCCTGGCCGCTTTCCTCTCCATGTTGGGGCTCCTGCGCAGCAGCTCCCGCCTGGATGTGCTTTTGGACAAGGATCCCGCCGAGCTGGAGAAGGCGACGGCCCTCATCGAGAAGGCCGGGGGCAAGATCATCAACATCGCCCTGGGGCCCACCAAGGGCAAACGCCGGCGTCATGTCTTTCGCCTGCAGAAGTGCGACCTCAAACCCATCGTGGCGGCGCTGGAAAAGGAAGGGTATCAGGTGCTGGATGTCATTCCCTGAGCAACCGGGCCTGAACCGGCGGCTGGACGGGAAGCGAGGCGGGAAAGATTACCCCGTTCAGAGGTTATGACATGAAAAGGCAAAAAGGGGCGGCAGGAAATGTCCGCCCCTTCACCTCGTCTGATGATTTTTACCGGCTGGCCGGCGTCAGGTTCCCCGGCTTGCCGGCGGCCGGCGCCGCCCGTTGCGCCAGGGTGCGGCGATAGAGGCCGGTGGCCTGGTCCAGTTTGGCCCGGGCCAGGTTGTACTCATAGAGGCTGGCGAGGTAATCCCCCCGGAATTTGCCGTAGCGCTCGATGGCCTGGAAGATGTCGTTCAGCTGCCCCAGGCCCATGTCAAAGTTGCTGAAGGCGGTGACCAGCCAGCGGCGGGAGTTGATGTAGGCCGTCTCCAGCCCCTTGGCCCCCTTGGCGCTCTCCTGGACCTTGGCGTACTGCTTGGCCACCTCCAAAGGAATGCCCATGAGGGCGGCCTTTTCCGTGTGCTGCAGTTGGGCCAGTTCGGCTTGGGCCGCCCGCACCTTGGCCTGGGCGATGCCGAAGTCGAAGTTCCAGCGGACGCCCACAAACGGAGCCACGAAGGCGGTGTTAAAGTAGTCCACGATGGCCGGATCCCGGTAATTGCCGGTGATGCGGTCCCGGCCCGGGGCCCCGGCCAGGGCGCCCATCACCATGAGGAAAAAGGAGGGATAGCGGTCGGCCCGGGCGGCGTCCACCAGAAGCTGCCGGGCCCTCAGGCCCTCCTTGAGCTGGGTGAATTCGGGCCTCAGCTCCAGGGCCAGGCGCACATAGTGGTCCAGGTCCTCCCGCAAAGGCTCGGCGGCCGGCAGGTCGGTGGGAACCCGAAACTCCTGGCCGGGCCCCATGCCGGTCATGGCCTTGAGGGCCTGATACGCCAGTTTGGAGCCTTCCTCGGCTTCGGCGGCGAATTTCTCCACCCCGCCCTCATAGGCCGCCACCCGGTATTTGTCCGTCTCCTTCACCGTGGCGGAGCCCACCTGCATGAGACGGTTGATGCGCTCCTTGATGTCCCGGATGTAGGTGCGGGCCTCCTTGACTTCATCCTTGCCCTGGTTGGCCAGGATGAGGCCGTAGTAGGCCTCGGCCACCCGGGTGAGGACCTCGCCCTGCTTGCTCTCCACCCCGGCCTGCTTCACCTTGATGTAGCTTTCCGCCGCCCGCTCCCGGAACTTGATCTTGCCGAAGGTGTATAAGGGCTGGATGATGGTGACATCCAGGCGGCCGAAGACATTGACGCCGTGAAGCTGGTCCGCCGGGTCGGGATAAAAGAGCACTTTGGAGCCGTTCAGGTCCTTGAAAAAGGGCGCCCGGGAATTGGGCACCACGCTGCCGATGGCGGTGGCCTCCAGCTGCGGGTAGAGGTAGCCGTGGGCCTCGTCTTTCCGGGCCCGGGCGTAGTCCACCTCGCTTTGGCTGGCCTTGACCTCGGGGCTGTATTTCAAGGCCAGGTCCATGAGCTGCGGCAGGGTCATCACCGGCGCCTCTGCGGCCAGGACTCCCCCGGTCCCGGCCAGCAGCGCCCCCATTGCCATGATGAGGATGATCCGTACCATCTCCCCCTCCGGAAAAGAACGACATGTGCTTCCAGGGATAGGCGACAAGGGCACAAATTTCCCTCCCCTCCCGCTGGCTCCCAGGATTAGGGTTAACCTTAACGGGAAAAATAAACAAAGTCCATTGTAATTTGATTCCGGCAGAAAGAGCTTCCCGAGACAAGCTCTGAGGCCGGCAGGTCCCTCTTGTGCGTGTCTTGCCCTCTTCCAGGCGGGGGAAACGGTTGCGACGGGGTGCCAGGGCCTTCGCCTGTCCCCTTTGCTTTCCTTAAAAATTTTCAAATGACTCTCAACTTTCTTCCGATTTAGTCGAACTAGATGAGAAATGACCGGGGCGACGCCTCCTTGCCCCCGGCGGGTTTTGTGGTATAACAACGCACAGGGCGGCAGTCCGCATGAGGCGCGGCCGCAGGGCCGGAAAGGGGATCAGGAATGCAGCGGGTAGTGGTGACCGGCGGGGCCGGCTTCATCGGCTCCCATGTGGCGGAACGGCTGGTGGCGGCAGACTGGGAGGTGGCGGTGCTGGACAATCTCAGAAGCGGCCGCCGGGAGAACGTGCCGACAGCGGCGCAGTTCCTCCCCCTGGACATCACCAGCCGGGAGGCCTATGAGTTCATCCTCGATTTCCGGCCCCGGGTGATCATCCACCACGCCGCCCAGATGAGCGTGCGCCATTCGGTGGACGACCCTCTCTTCGACGCCCGGGAGAACATCCTGGGCTCCCTCAACCTCTGCCAGGCCGCCACCAAGGCGGGGGTGAAAAAGTTCATCTTCGCTTCCACCGGCGGCGCCATTTACGGCGATGCGGCCCCGGTACCGGCCGCCGAAAGCGACGCGCCCCGGCCGGAGTGCCCCTATGGGGTGGCCAAGTTGGCGGTGGAGCATTACCTCCACTTTTATGAACGGGAATACGGCCTCATCCCCATCTCCCTGCGCTATGCCAATGTGTACGGCCCCCGGCAAAACGGCCTGGGAGAGGCGGGGGTGGTGGCCATCTTCATCGAAAAATTCCTGGCCGGCGAGCAGCCGGTGATCAACGGCGACGGGTTGCAAACCCGGGACTTCGTCTATGTGGAGGATGTGGTGGCGGCCAACATGTTGGCGCTCAATTATCCCGCTGCGGGCATCTTCAACATCGGCACCGGCAAGGAAACGGATATTTTAACGCTCTATAAGCACTTGCAACGGCTGTGCGGCTCCCCCCGGGAGCCGGTGCACGGGCCCGCCAAACCCGGGGAGCAGCGGCGAAGCGCCCTCAACGCCACCCTGGCTAAGGAGCTCCTGGGCTGGCAGCCCACGGTGTCCTTGGAGGAGGGCCTGGCCCGCACCGTGGCGGCCTTCCGGGCCGCCCGGGCTGCCTGAGTGAAGCTGGGGGAGGGGACCAGGGACCGAAGGAGTCTCTTCATTCTCCTGCCACCCTTCCTCAATCCCAGACAGGGTTTGGGTGGGGTGATGCAGGGGGCAAGCGGGGGGCCCCCGCTCCCCAGTTCTTTCTCCCCAAGTGTGACGGTGATTCTGCCTGCTATTTATGAGGACTGACGACCTTAACGCCATGATGATTGAGGTTCAGGACCTGACCAAATATTACGGCCCGCATCTGGCCATCAGCCGGGTGAGTTTTGCGGTGGCCGCCGGCGAAATCGTGGGCTTTCTCGGGCCCAACGGCGCCGGCAAGACCACCACCTTGAAGATCCTGGCGGGCTACCTCACCCCCACCTCCGGCAGCGCCCGCATCAACGGCCATGATGTCCTCACCGAATCTCTGCAGGCGAGGCGCTCGCTGGGGTATCTGCCGGAAAACGTCCCCCTCTACCCCGACCTCACCGTGCGCCAGTTTCTGGACTTCGCCGCCCGGGCCAAGGGGGTGGCCGGCGACCGGCGGGGGGCGGAGGTACAGCAGGTGGTGGCGGAGTGCGGCCTCACGGAGGTGGTGGGCACCCGCATCGGCGCCCTTTCCAAAGGCTTCCGCCAGCGGGTGGGGCTGGCCCAGGCCCTCCTCAACCGCCCGCCGCTCCTCATCCTGGATGAGCCCACCATCGGGCTCGACCCCTCCCAGATCGTGGAGATCCGCCAGCTCATCAAGGAGCTGGCCGGCCGGCACACAGTCATCCTCTCCAGTCACATCCTGCCGGAAGTAAGCCAGCTCTGCCAGCGGGTGATCATCATCAATAAAGGCCAGATCATTGCTTCGGACACCCCGGAAAACCTCTCCCGGCAGCTCAGCCGGGGGCTGCGGGTGCAGCTGGCGGTGGATGGGCCGGCGGACGAGGTGATGGCGGCGATCCGGGGCCTGGAGGGGGTCACCGAGGTCTCGCCCCTGGGGGAGAGCCGCTATCTGGTGGTGGGCCGGGACGACGGCGATCTCAGGCCTGATCTGGCCCGCCTGGTGGTCTCCCGGGGCTGGAACCTGTGGGAACTCAAAGCCCAGGAATTCACCCTGGAGGAAGTCTTCCTCAATCTGGTCACCGAGGAGGAAGCTTAAGCATGTCCGGCATCGGCGCGGTGGTGCGCAAGGAGCTCACCATCTATTTCGCCACCCCCATCTTTTACCTGGTGGGCTTCTGCTTCCTGCTTTTAGGGGGCTACTTTTTCTACGCCAACCTGCTCTACTACAGCCTCCTGAGCTTCCAGGGGGCCCAGAACCCGCAGCTGGCGGCCCTGCTCACCCCTCAGCAGATGGTCTTTCGGCCGCTTTTCGGCACCCTGGCCATCGTCTTTCTCTTCCTGGTGCCTCTGATCACCATGCGCCTGCTGGCGGAGGAGAAGCGCTCCGGCACCGCCGAGCTGCTCTTCACCTACCCCCTCACCGACGGGGCCATCATTTTGGGGAAGTTTCTGGCGGCACTTTTGGTCTATCTCCTCCTCCTGGCCATCACGGTGATTTATCCTTTGTCGCTGGCGCCCATCACCCGGCTGGACTGGGGGGCCCTGGCCAGCGGCTATCTGGGGCTGATCCTGTTGGGGGGCGCCTGCCTGGCCCTGGGGCTTTTTGCCTCCAGCCTGACGGAGAACCAGATCATCGCCGCGGTGCTGGCCTTTGCCTTTCTCCTCCTTTTCTGGCTCATCGGCTGGCAGCAGGAGCTGGGGGCCGCGGGCTGGGGCGGCCTCTTTGCCGCCTTATCCCTCCTGGAGCATTTTGAGAATCTGGCCCGGGGGGTCGTCGACACCCGGGATGTGGTCTTTTACCTGAGTTTCATCTACTTTTTCCTGTTCCTCACCCAGCGGCAGTTGGAATCCCGCCGCTGGCGAGCCTGATCAGTGGGTAGGTGCCGTGGCGCTGCGTGATCGTCTCTTCACCCGCACCGTGGTCTATGGCGGCGGCTCGGCGGCCGCAGTGGCGCTGGTGCTGGCCATTCTGGTGGTGATCAATCTCCTGGCGGGCCGTTACCCCGGTCGCCTGGACCTCACTCAGGGGAAATCCCAGTCCCTCACTGCCGTCACCCTGGCGCTTCTGAAGGACGTGGACAAGCCTCTCACCCTGACCGCCTTTTTCCCGGAGGGCCAGGGGGACCGGCAACGGGCCCGGGAGGTGCTGCAAAACTTCGCTTATGCCAACTCCCAGGTCTCCTTCAGCTTTGTGGACCCGGACCGCCAGCCTCACAAGGCCCGGGAGGCGGGCTTCCGTTTCCCGGGAAATGTGCTGTTGGAATATGACGGCCGCCGGCAGATGGCGGACCGGGCGGACGAGGAGGCCCTGGCCGAGGCCCTGCGCCGGCTGTTGCGGCCGCAGCAGAAGAAGGTCTATTTCCTCACCGGCCACGGGGAGCGCAGCATCGAGGACCCGAAGCGGGAGGGCCTCCTCACCGCCAAGCGGGCCCTGGAAAACGAGGGCTTCCTGGTAGCCGAGCTTAATCTTCTCAAAGAGGGGAAGATCCCTCCGGACGCCAGCGTGCTCGTCATCGCTGGGCCGGCCAAGTCTCTCTTTCCCCAGGAGATCGCGGTCTTGAAGGAGTTTCTGGGGAAGGGCGGCCGCCTCCTGGCGATGCTGGAGCCCTTTCAGGATGCCGGCCTCAAGGATTTCATGGCCGGTTATGGCGTGGAGCTCAACGACGGCCTGGTGCTGGACCACAACCAGGTGAGCCAGGCCCTGGGGGCCAGCGTGGTCATGCCCATTGCGGTGAAATACGGTCCCCACCGCATCACCCGGGACTTCACCAACGTGGTCACCCTCTTTCCCCTGGCCCGGCCCCTGGGCCTGCGCCGGGATCTTCCCGGGGCCGCGGGGCTGCCGCTGGCCCTCTCCACCCAGACGAGCTGGGAGAAGATCGGCCGGGAGGTCCTGAAAAAGGAGGACTGGGACTTCAACCCCCAGAAGGACCGCCAGGGACCCTTCAATCTGGCGGTGCTGGTGGAGCTGAAGCCGCCGGAGCGCAAGGACGAGGCTGCCGAGGCTCAGGAGAAGGCGGCGCCCAAAGAGAAAAAGGCCGAGGGCAAAACGGCTTACCTTGCGGTTTTCGGGGATGTGGATTTCGCCACCAACGGCTATTTCAACCTCTCCATGAACGGCGACCTGTTTCTCAACACGGTGAATTTCCTGGCCGAGGAGGAAAAGCAGATCCTGATCCGGCGGGATGAGAAAAAGCCCCAGCCCTTGAGCCTTACCAGCTGGCAGATCTACGGCCTCTTTTTCCTTACCCTGATCTTTATCCCCGGGGCCATGCTCGTGGCCGGGGTGGCGGCCTATGTGCGCCGCCGGGCCCGGCGATAGACGGAGGGGGCCATGCATCCCCGGCGTCTCTTGTCTTTCGTGGTCATCCTGCTGGTGCTCACGGCCGGCTATTTCATCGTCTCCTGGCAACAGGAGCGCCGCGACCGCCAGGAGCGGGAGGCCCGGCGGCTGCTGCCGGTAAAAGAGGAGGAGATCACCGGCATCACTCTCCGCAAAAAGGACCAGGAGATTCGCCTGGTGCGCCAGGACAAGGTCTGGCGGCTGGAAAAGCCCCTGAAGGCCAAGGCCGACCAGGAGACGGTGCGCAGCCAGGTGAATTTACTCGCCACCCTGGAGCGGGACCGGGACCTGGGGGAGCTCAGCGACCCCAAGGCCTACGGCCTGGACCAGCCCAGCCTGGTGGTGGAGGTCACCGCCAAGGGGCAGACCCATCGCCTGAAGGTGGGCCAGGCCACTCCGGGGCAACTGGGGTATTATGTGCAGCGGGAGGAGGAGCCGCGTCTTTTCACCCTGGGCGCCGCCACCAAGGACACCCTGGACCGCCCTTGGGAAGCCTTCCGGGACAAGACCCTCTTTGATTTTGCGCCGGAAAAGGTGAGCAAGGTGCGGCTTTCGGTCGGCCCCAGCACCCTGGAGCTGGAGAAGACCCCCGCGGGGCTCTGGCGGCTATCCGGGCGGGAGGAATTCAAGGTGCGCAAGGACCGCCTGGAGTCCTTCCTGCGCTTCCTCACTTTGGCCCGGGTGAAGGAATTCGTCAGCGACCCGCCCAAGGAGCCCCAGCTCGGCTTTACGCCCCTCCCCACCGCCGAGGTGAGCATTTATCTAGCGGAGGGGCCGCCTCAGAGTCTGATCCTGGGAGGCCGGCGGGAAGGTGACTACTACGCCCGCCAGGAGGCTCACGGGGAGCTGTTTTTGGTGGACGCGGACGTGGGCCAGCGCCTGCTGGGCCTGCCCGCCGCTTTGGAGGACCGGCGCGTGTGGTCCGGGGAGGTGGGGGAGGCGGCCAAGCTCACCTGGGGGCCGCCGGACAAACCCTGGACCGGGGTCAAGGAGAAGGACGCCTGGAAGCTCACCGGGCCCGAGGGCCGGGAGGTGCGCCAACCCGCCGTGCGCCTGGAGGCCGCCCTCATCAAACTGCAGGAGCTGGAATATGACCGGCTCCTCCCTGGCGCCGGAGCCGGCAAGCGGGAGTACGTGGTGGAGGTGCGGGACGGAGCCGGGGAGCTCCTCTTCCGCCTCACCCAAGTGGGGAAGCCGGAGAAGGACAAGCTGAGCGTGCGCCTGGAGCGGGGCGGCAAACAGGAGATGGCCCTACTTCCCAAGGCCGGCTTCGAGCAGTGGCAGGCCGATATGGCCCGCCTCACCCAGCCGGCCGCGGACAAGGGCGGCACTGCCCCCTAAGCCCGGAACCGGAGACGAGGGCGGACAGGCTGGTGAGGCCGGATAAGCAAGGTGAAAAAGCTGCCGAAAAATCGGCTGCCCTTTATGCTGTCGGCTGAGGGCGGGGAGAGCCGATAAGTCCAAGGTTGAGTTGGGGGGAAAGAGGGGTTTTGGTTACTGTATATAGCTCCCCAGCTCATTTTCCAGACTCTTTTATGGGGGGCAGGTCACAATTCCTGGCCTTTCTTCCTGACTTTGGCATATTCTCACTGCGGGATGCGGCGGATAAATGAAAATTCTGGTGACCAATGATGACGGGATCTTTGCCCCCGGCTTAAGCGCCCTCTACCGGGAACTGCGTCATGCGGGGGAAGTGGCGGTGGTGGCCCCGGACACCGAACAGAGCGCCGTGGGGCATGCCATCAGCCTCAGCCACCCCTTGCGGGTCAAGGAGGTGCTGCTACCGGGGGGGGTCCGGGGCTGGTCGGTGACCGGCACCCCGGCGGATTGTGTGAAAATCGCTCTGGCGGAACTCCTGGACGGCCCCCCGGACCTGGTGGTCTCCGGCATCAACCTGGGGCCCAACGTGGGCATCAACGTGCTCTATTCCGGCACCGTGTCCGCCGCCACCGAGGCCGTCATCCTGGGCATCCGGGGCATCGCCTTCTCCCTGGACACCTACCGGGAGGCGGATTTCAGCGTCCCCGCCCGGCTGGCCCGGCGCCTGGTGACGGCCCTGGCCGGCTGGCACGCCTGGCCCCCCAAGGTCTGCCTCAACGTCAACCTGCCCGCCCGGCCGGCAGAGGATATCCTGGGGATCCGCATCACCCGTCAGGACACCGGCCGCCTGGTGGAGCACTTTGAGCGCCGGGTGGACCCCCGGGAGCGGGTCTATTACTGGCTGGCGGAGATCAACGAACGCCAGGAGCTGGACCTGAACACCGATTACGGCGCCCTCCAGGCCGGCTATATCTCCATCACCCCCATCAGCTTTGATCTCACCCACTACCCCAGCCTCACCCCTTTGGAGGGCCTGGACCTGAAGCTGCCGTAAAGGGAGAGAGGCAGGGAAGGGATGCCAGCGCTTTAGCGTGGCCGCAATCTTTTTACGGCGTGGGAGAGGGAGCCAAGGGGTCATTGACCCTGCCCCTTTCTTGCCCCCATCCCAAAAAATTTTATTCAAATCGAGGCCTTGGCCTCGATTTTTTTATTTTTGAAGAAGTGTGGAAAGGTGGTGTGAGGGGAGGGCGGGGACCCAGGGCTTCCCTGCCCTCCCGGCAATCGTTACCAGCGGGCGTCAAAGAGGTTGGTGATGAAATTCCCGGATTTCTTGTCGGGGTTGTTCACCTTGGTCTGGCACTTGGCGATGTAATCCTTCACCTTGGCGGACTTGTAGTCCGGGTATTCCTGGGAGAGGTTCTGGAAGCGCTCCAGGGCCGAGTTGTAGCGTTTGGTGCGGTAGTAAAATTCCCCCACATAAAACTCGTGGGCGGCCAGATCCTGCCGGCATTTGGCCATGTAGGCCTCGGCTTTGGGCACGTACTCCGAGTCGGGGAATTTTTCTTTCAGGCGCTTGAATTCCGCCAGGGCCTTGGCCGTAGGAGTCTGATCTCGGTCGATGGTGGAGCGCTGCATGTAATAGCACAGTCCCTGGCGGTAGATGCAATAAGGCACGGCTTTGTTGGTGGGATGCAGCTTCTCGAATTCTTTGTAGGTCTGGAGGGCCTCGTCGTATTTCTTTTTGTAGAAGTAAGCGTCCGCCAGTTTCACCTGGGCCAAAAGGGCCTGGTCGCTGTATGGGTAGCGGTCTTTGAGCTTTTCAAAGGTCTCGATGGCGTCTTCGTATTTCTTTTTCTTGAGTTGCTTGATACCTTCTTCCGCCAGGACTTCCGGGGGTTTGTCCGGCTTTTTCTTGGCAAACCAGCCCTTCATGGTGCCACAGCCGCTAGTGACGGCCAGGCACAGCACCAGGCCGAGGGGGGCCCATCTGAGGCGTAGCATGGGAATTACTCCTTGCGGAGACGGTTGAGGTAATTCTCCACCGCGTGGGCGGCGATGGCGCCGTCTCCCACGGCAGTGGCGATCTGCCACAGATTTTTGGCGCGCACATCCCCGGCAGCGAAAATCCCGGGGATGGTGGTGGCCATGTCGGCATCGGTGAAGAGGAAGCCCCATTCGTCCATGGGCAGGAGGTCTTTGAGGAAGGCAGTGTTAGGGGTGATGCCGATGGCCACAAAACAGCCGCTTACCTCAAGGCGGGTCACCTCGCCGGTCTTGACGTTTTTCAGGCGCACCGCCTCCAGGGCCTCTTGGCCCTCAAAAGCTTCCACCACCGAGTCCCAGTGGACCTGGACTTTGTCCAGGGCCAGGACCTGCTCCTGGAGATACTTGGCCCCCCTAAACTGGTCCCGCCGGTGGATGAGGTGAATCTTTTTGGCAAAGCGGCTAAGGAAGAGGGTTTCGGTGAGGGCGGTGTCGCCGCCCCCCACCAAGGCGATCTCCTGATCCCGATAGAGGGCGCCGTCGCAGGTGGCGCAGAAACTCACCCCCCGGCCGATGAGCTCCGCCTCGCCGGGGACACCCAGGTGCTTGTAGCTGGCGCCGGTGGCGATGATGAGCGCGGGCGCGGTGAGCTCCCGGTCCGTCAGCACCACGGTGTGCACCGGGTTGCCGGGCCTGATTTCCTGGACTTCCCCGCTGATGATTTCCAGGCCGAAGCGCTCCGCCTGCTTGCGCATGCGGTCGCTCAGCTCCGGGCCGGAGATGCCCTCGGGAAACCCGGGATAATTTTCCACCAGGTCGGTGGTCATCATCTGGCCGCCGTGGATGAGCTTCTCCACCAGCAACGCCTTGAGGCGGGCCCGGCCGGTGTAGATGCCTGCCGTCAGCCCGGCGGGGCCGCCGCCGATGATGATAACGTCGTAATCCCAGGTGGTCATGCAGGCTAGTAGCTTACAGGGCCTTTTTCAAAGCCGCTTCGATGACGCCCTTGGAGACGGCGCCGGTGATCTGCTCCACCACCTGGCCGCCCTTGAAAATGATGAGGGTGGGGATGGCGCGGATGCCGTATTTGGCCGGGGTCTTGGCGTTTTCATCCACGTTCATCTTGGCCACCTTCACCTTGCCGGCGTAGTCCCGGGCCAGCTCCTCCACCACCGGGGCCACCGCCCGGCAGGGCCCGCACCAGGCCGCCCAGAAATCCACCAGGGCCGGAATGTCGGACTTGAGGATATCCTCCTCAAAGGTGGCGTCGCTCACTTCCAAAGGTTCACCCGCCATATCGCTCCCCTCCCTGATTTATGCGGCGTGTCTTGGTGTTAATTCTTACTGTGCGCCGGCCGGCTTGTCAATCCTTTTCGGCGGCCAGGAAGAGGAGGGGAGCCCAGACGATTTTAAAGGAGAGCCGGGGAGCAGCGGTTCCTTGTATACGCACTCTGCACCCAGGCCCGATGTGGGGGAGTCTGGGAGAAGGGGCGGAGTCCACGACCCCTGGCCTCCTCTCCCAGAAGATTGACGCGGGCTTCCCTCAGAGGCGGCTGTCCAGCCCCAAGGCTTGCCGTTTCTCCTCGATGTGGCGGATCATCAGGGTCGCGGCCTTCTTGGGGTCGGGCTCCACCGCGAAGCAGGCCCCCAGATGCTCCTTTAAGCCCGAAAGCAGAAGTTCGGTGACGTTTTTGCTGCCCAACACCGGCGGCGTCACCCCCAGGACGGTAAAGACGCCGGTGGCCACGGCATAGCAGCCGATGGCCGCGGCCTTTTCGGAATACCACTCCGGCGCCGCCGCGGCCACGGGCAGCTGATCCACGTCCACCCCCAGGGCGTTGGCCAGGGCGGTGACGAGATTGATGATGCGGGTGTTGTCCACGCAGGAGCCCATGTGCAGCACCGGCGGAATCTTCAGGGCCTCGCACACCGCCCGGAGCCCTGGCCCCGCCTGAGCCGCGGCCTCGGGCTGCTTAAGACCGGCCTTGGCGGTGGCCACCGCGGTGCAGCCGGTGTCCACCACCAGGATGTCGTTTGCGATGAGCTCTTTGGTGATGGTGGTATGCCCCAGGTCCTGGGTGACCTTGGGGTTGTTGCAGCCCACCACCGCCGCCGCCCCCCGGATCTGGCCCGCCTTGATGGCGTTAAGCAGCGGCTCCGGTGTGCCTCCCAGGGCGCTGACGATGGCCTCCACCGAAAAGCCGCTGATCTGCCTCACCGCCTGGCCCTCGGGCAAAAACACCCTGGCCGGGTTGCGGCGGGCGAAGTTTTCCACCGCCCGGCTCACCAGCTCCCGGCCCAAGGCCTCGCCGTTGTCCGGGCTGAAGGGCAGATGCACCGCCTTGGGGAATTTGGCCTTGGCCGAGGTGGTGAAAAACAGGGTGTGGTAACAGGAGGCCACCTCCGGCACCGCCGGCATGATGCACTGGTAATCCACCACCATGGCGTCCACCACGCCGGTCAGGATGGCCAGCTCCTGCACCAGGTGGTTGCCGGCCATGGGGATGCCCTTGCGCATCAGCACCTCATTGCCGGTGCAGCACAGGCCCGCCAGGTTGATGCCGGCGGCCCCCAGCTCCCGGGCCCGGTTGAGCAGGGCCGGCTCCTGGGCGGCCCGGACCACCATCTCGCTCACCAGGGGGCTGTGGCCGTGGAGGATGATGTTCACCTGGTCTTTTTTGAGAACGCCGATGTTCACCTCGCTGGGGGTGGGGGTGGGGGTGCCGAAGAGGACATCGGAGATCTCCGTGGCGATCATGGAGCCGCCCCAGCCGTCGGCCAAGGCGCAGCGCAAGGCCTGCAGGAGGATGTTCACGTAATCGTTGTCCACCCCCATGTGGGTGCGGTGCATCATCTCCGTCACTTCCCAGTCCACCCCCCGGGGGGCGATGCCCAAGGCCTGCCACTTGGCCAGGCGGGCGGCGGGCAGGCGCCGGCTGAAGGTGAGGTAGCCTTTTTTGATGCCGTACTCCTCCATGAGGGCTTCTGCCAGGGCCTTGGCCTTGTCGAGGATGGGCAGGCTGCCGTCCACACCGAATTCCGCCGCCAGGCGCTCCAGCTTGGCCGGGTCGGTGATCTGGTAGCCCGGAGCCTTGCCCTCGGCCACGGCGTGGAGGGTTTCCACCAGGTCCCGGCCGTGGTCCGAATGGGAGGCGGCCCCGGCGGCGACCATGCGCCCCAGGTTCCTGGCCACCATGATGTCGGCGTCGGCGCCGCAGATGCCGTGGGTGGGGCCCTCGCCGAAGGGGTCGATGCGGCAGGGGCCCATGACGCAGATGCGGCAGCTTAAGCCCAGGGCGCAGAAGCCGCATTGGGGCTCCTGGGCCTGAGCCCGGTCCCAGACCGTCTCCACCCCCTGGCTGCGGGCGTGGGCCGCCAGGGCCAAGGTATCTGCCTGAATGGAGATGGCTTCCTTCAATTTTTCCTGGTGATCCATCACCGCACCTCCATGTTTTGTGCGTGCTGAAAAACAAAAGCCCGGCCCACAACTCGGGCCGGGCGACGATGGGGACACCACCGGGGGCCGCTGCCTCCAGGCCCAGCCCCGGTTGAAATTCGTCAATCCACTTTCGGTCGGGGCAGCAGGCCGGCGGCCTTGAGGATCTCCGGCGCCTTCTCCTCCCATTCGATGGCCATGAGGTGGATGCCGGCCACACCCTTGATCTCCAGAAGCTGCTGGATCTGCTCCACCGCGATCTTGATGCCCTCTTCCGCCTGCTTCTCCTTGGGCACGCCCTTGAGGCGCTGGATGTAGGAGTCGGGCACCAGCATGCCGGGGACGAATTTCTTCATGTAGTTGGCCATGCCCACGCTCTTGAAGGGGGTGACGCCGGCCAGGACGTAGCACTGCTCCGTCAGGCCCATGTCATTGGCCATCTGCATGAACTTGGCGAAGCGCTCCATGTCATAGATGCACTGGGTCTGGACGAACTGGGCGCCGGCCTTAATCTTCTTGGCCATGCGCACCACCCGGAACTCGAAGGGGTCGGCGAAGGGGTTCACCGCCGCGCCCAGGAACATCTGGGGCCGGCCCACCACCTCGGTGCCGCTGATCATCTTGCCGTCATCCCGCATGCCCTTGACCGCGGCCAGAAGCTGCACCGAATCCAGGTCGTGGACGTTCTTGGCCTGGGGGTGATCGCCGAAGGAGTTGTGGTCGCCGGTGAGGCACAAGAGGTTTTTGATCCCCAGGGCCGCGGCCCCCAGGACGTTGCTCTGCAGGGCGATGCGGTTCATGTCCCGGGTGACCATCTGCATCACCGGCTCGATGCCCATATCCATGAGGATGCGGCAGGCCGCCAGGGAACAGAAGCGCACCACTGCAGTCTGGTTGTCGGTGACGTTCACCGCGTCGGCGCATTCCTTGAGGTAGGAGGCCTTGTGGCGGAAATGCTCGGCGTCGGCGCCCCGGGGCGGACCGCATTCGCAGGTGACGGCCTTTTGGCCGCTTTTCAGAATCTTTTCCAGTTTGCTGCCGGCCGTCAGTGTCATTTCCGTAACTCCTCCCGAATCATGGTGCGGGGCCCGCCGTCCCGGCTGGTGGACCAGTTCTTGAAGCCCCAGGGGTTTTCCAGCTTGGAGAGCTGGCCCAGGTTCTTGAGGCGCTCATAGATGAGGTGCCAGATGCAGTCGATGGTGCCTTTGCCCACTTCGCATTTGCCCCCGGAGGAGCCGCCGCAGGGGCCGTTCATCAGGGACTTGGCGCAGCGGGCCACGGGGCACAGGCCGCCGAAGTCGCCGATGATGCACTGACCGCAGGCCTGGCAATATTCCTTCCAGACGCCGTGCTCCGCCGCCCCGCCGATGAAGACGGTGTTCAGGCCCGGGAACACCGGCAGGAAGGGGTAGCGGGCCGCAATGTACTGGGGCCCGACGCTGCAGGCGATGGAGACCACCGCGTCCGCGTCCTTGACCAGGTCGTCCAGGGGCTCGATGTATTCCGGGTCACACTGGCGCTCGCAGGTGTACTCCACCACCTCCAGGTCGTTGCCGGCCACCTTGCGGGCCAGGCGCAACTCTGAGGCCAGGATGCCCACTTCCTTTTCGCCGCCGGAGTTGCAGACGGTGACGCAGCCTTTGCAGCCGGCCACCACCACCTTCTTGAACTCCTTGATCATCTCCAGGATTTCTGTGACGGGTTTGGATTCCGCGACAACCATGCCATCCTCCTAAACCCGGGGGCCCGGGTTCGGGTATAAAACCGCCTTGCCTCAAGGCTCCCGGCCCCTTGCCGGGAGCGGTCCCGTTCTTGTAATTCTCTTCACATTTTAGGAGCCCGGAAAATCTTTGTCAAACCAAAAATCCCGGGCCAGGCGCCGGAAAAGAAAAGCATTCCCTAGTGCAAAATATTTATTGACAAACCCCAGGCTCTCGTCTAAAAGGTGGCATATGTGAAAAAAAGCATGAGCCCTGGCGCGTTGGGGGCCAGGAATCATGCGGGCTTTCTGCGCGCTTGAGCAGGGCGCCGGAGCCGGCTGCAAGGCAGGGAAACACCCTAATCTGAAGGAGGCAAGTCTATGGCGAAGTATGATCCGGTCACCATGAAAGACTGGCAGATCGCCGAGATCGCCGAAGCGGAGATGATCCCCTTCGACGACATGTGCGAGATGCTGGGCATCCCCAAGGACGAGCGCATCCCTTACGGGCAGAAAATCGGTCGGGTTGATTACCTGAAATGCCTGGAGCGCCTGAAGGACAAGCCCGACGGCTACTACATCGACGTCACCGCCATCACCCCCACCCCTCTGGGGGAAGGCAAATCCACCACCTCCCTGGGCCTCATTGAGGGTCTGGGCAAACGGGGGGTGAACGTGGGCGGGGCGCTCCGTCAGCCCTCCGGCGGCCCCACCATGAACATCAAAGGCACCGCGGCCGGCGGCGGCATTTCGCTCCTCATCCCCATGACCGAGTTCTCCCTGGGGCTGACGGGCGACATCAACAACATCATGAACGCCCACAACCTGGCCATGGTGGCCGCCACTTCCCGGCTGATGCACGAATTCAACTACACCGACGAGCAGCTGGCGAAGCGGAACCTGAAGCGCCTGGACATCGACCCCAAAAACTTCGAGATGGGCTGGGTCATTGACTACTGTGCCCAGGCGCTGCGCAACATCATCATCGGCATCGGCGGCAAGATGGACGGCTTCATGATGGCCTCCAAGTTCGGCATTGCGGTGTCCTCGGAGGTCATGGCCATCCTGTCCATCACCACCTCCCTGGCCGACATGAAGGAGCGCCTCAACAACATCACCGTCTGCTACGACAAGCGGGGCAACCCCATCACCACCGGCGACCTGGAAGTGGGCAACGCCATGACCGCCTGGATGGTGCCCTCCATCAATCCCACCCTCATGCAGTCGGTGGAGAAGCAGCCGGTCTTCATCCATGCCGGCCCCTTCGCCAACATCGCGGTGGGCCAGAGCTCCATCATCGCCGACCAGCTGGGCCTGAAGCTCTTTGACTACCACGTCACCGAGTCCGGCTTCGGCGCCGACATCGGCTTTGAGAAGTTCTGGAACGTGAAATGCCGCTTCAGCGGCCTCAAACCCCATGTGGCGGTGCTCACCACCACGGTGCGGGGTCTCAAACACCACGGCGTCAACGCCGGGGCTCTGCCCTGCCCGCCCGGCAAGCCGGTGCCCAAGGAATACTTCGAGGCGTCGCCCCAGACCTTCAAGTGGCTGGAGGACGGGGTGGCCAACGCGGTGCACCATATCCGCACCATCAAGAAGGCCGGCATCAACCCGGTGGTGTGCATCAACGCCTTCCATTTCGACTCCAAGGAAGAGCACGACCTCATCCGCCGCGTGTGCGAGGCCGAAGGCGCCCGGGTGGCGGTGTCCAAGCACTGGCAGTTCGGCGGCGAAGGCGCCCTGGAGTTCGCCGACGCGGTCATGGACGCCTGCAAAGAGAAGAACGACTTCAAGTTCCTCTATCCCAATGAGATGCCCCTGCGCCAGCGGGTGGAAGTCATCGCCAAGGAAGTGTACGGGGCCGACGGCGTGGACTTCCTCCCCGAGGCGGCGGCCAAGGCCGAGCGTTTCGAGAAGGATCCCAAGTACAACGAGTACGCCACCATGATGGTGAAGACCCACCTGAGCCTCAGCCACGACCCCACCAAGAAGGGTGTGCCCAAGGGCTGGCGGCTGCCGGTGCGGGACTTCCTGGTGTTCAGCGGCGCCAAGTTCATCTGCCCGGTGTGCGGCGCCATCAGCCTCATGCCCGGCACCAGCTCCGACCCGGCCTTCCGGCGGGTGGATGTGGACGTCAAGACCGGCAAGGTCATCGGCCTGTTCTAAGCCGCAACGCTTCTTCCCGGCCGGGTGCCCCCCGGCCGGGGCCGTGCCGGCTTCCTTGCGAGGGGGCCGGCTTTTTTTGTGGCGCCGGGCGAGGCCGGCAGTGAGCCGGACGTCCGTGGGGCCGCCGTGGGCGGGAAACTTTGCAACTTTCCTCTTTTTGGCAATTGTGATATTTATCACTTGAATCCACAGAGGCTCCCGTGGTATGAGGAACAGATTACAGGAGCAGAGGGCCGTCCGCGGACAGCCCGGGGGAGTTGCGAGGCGAGGCAACCATTTTCCCGAAGTGAGGAGATGCGCGTATGTTTGAAATTGTGGAACGCGAGGAGATGGCCCAGGGGACCATCATCAGCAACTGGGTCAGGGCCCCCAAGATCGCCCAAAAGGCGAAGCCGGGCCAGTTTGTCATCCTGCGGGCCAACGAGACGGGGGAGCGCATTCCCCTGACCATGGCCGACACCGACCCGGAGCGGGGTCTCATCAACATCATCTACGCCGTGGTGGGCAAAAGCACCGCGCTGTTCAAGACCCTGAAGGTGGGGGACTCGTATCTCGACGTCATCGGCCCCTTGGGGCAGCCCACCCACCTGGAGAATGTGGGCAAGGTGGTGTGCGTCGGCGGCGGCACCGGCATCGCGGTGCTGCATCCCATCACCCGGGGGCTGAAGCAGCTGGGCAACCACGTCATCGCCATCATCGGCGCCCGCACCAAGGACCTGCTCATCCTGGAAGACAAGATGAAGGCCGCCTCCCACGAGCTCCACATCTGCACCGATGACGGCTCCTACGGTCACAAGGGCTTTGTCACCGACGTGCTCAAGAAGGTCCTCACCGAGAACAAGGACATCGGCCTGGCGGTGTGCATCGGCCCGGTGCCCATGATGAAGTTCTGCAGCCAGATGACCAAGGAGTTCGGGGTCAAGACCCTGGTGAGCCTCAACCCCATCATGCTGGACGGCACCGGCATGTGCGGCTGCTGCCGGGTGCAGGTGGGCGGCAAGATGCAGTTCGCCTGCGTGGACGGCCCCGAATTCGACGGCCACCAGGTGGACTTCGACGAGCTCACCTTGCGGCTGCGCTCCTATCTGCCGGAAGAGAAGCTGGCCTACGACCGCTTTAAAGCCAGCCTGGGACAGGGCTGCTCCTGCAAGAGCTGACCGAGAGATGAGGGAGGAGATGACGCATGTCTGAAGAAGTCAAGGCTCCGAAAAAAGAAAAGATCCCCCGGCAGAAGATGCCGGAGCAGGACCCCCAGGTCCGGCGCCACAATTTCAATGAGGTGCCCTACGGTTATACCCCCGAGCTGGCCATGAAGGAGGCGGAGCGCTGCATCCAGTGCAAGGACCCCCGCTGCAAACAGGGCTGCCCGGTGGAAATCGACATCCCCGGCTTCATCAAGTTCATCAAGGAAGGGGATTTCGAGGCGGCCATCCGCAAGCTCTGGGAGAAGAACTCCCTGCCCGCGGTGTGCGGCCGGGTCTGCCCCCAGGAGATCCAGTGCGAGGGCCTGTGCGTGGTGGGGAAGAAGGACGAGCCGGTGGCCATCGGCAACCTGGAGCGCTTCGCCGCCGATTACCAGCGCCTGCACGGCCGGGACATCCTGCCCCCCAAGGCCCCACCCACCGGCAAGAAGGTGGCGGTGGTGGGCTCCGGGCCGGCGGGCTTGACCGTGGCCGGCGACCTCATCCTCAAGGGCCACGAGGTCACCATCTTTGAGGCCCTGCATGCTCCGGGCGGCGTGCTCATCTACGGCATCCCGGAG
This sequence comes from Desulfobaccales bacterium, assembly GCA_037481655.1. Classification (NCBI taxonomy): domain Bacteria; kingdom Pseudomonadati; phylum Thermodesulfobacteriota; class Desulfobaccia; order Desulfobaccales; species Desulfobaccales bacterium. The sequence goes on from JBBFLF010000002.1 coordinate 191,813, forward strand.
TTCCGTCTTCCCAAGGAGATCGTGGCCCACGAATGCCGGTACCTCGAGCGCCTGGGCGTCAAGATCGAGGTGAACTCGGTCATCGGCCGCTCCGAGACGGTGGATGAGCTGCTGGAGCGCTTCGACGCCGTCTTTCTGGGGGTGGGCGCGGGCCTGCCCATGTTCCTCAACATCCCCGGGGAGCATTACATCGGGGTCTATTCCGCCAACGAATACCTCACCCGCTCCAACCTGATGCGGGCCTACGACTTCCCCAACTACGACACGCCCTTGGTGCGGGGCAAGAAGGTGGCCACCTTCGGCGGCGGCAACGTGGCCATGGACGCGGCCCGCACCGCCTTGCGCATGGGCGCCGAACACTCCTACATCATCTACCGGCGCTCCCATGCCGAGCTGCCGGCCCGGGCGGCGGAAATCCACCACGCCGAGGAGGAGGGGGTGGAATTCCTCTTCCTCACCAACCCGGTGCGCTTCCTGGGTAATGAGGACGGCTACCTCACCGGGGTGGAGTGCCTGAAGATGGAGCTGGGCGAACCTGACGCCTCCGGGCGGCGGCGTCCCATTCCTATCCCGGGCTCGGAGTTCACCGTGGAGATCGACACCGCGGTCATCGCCATCGGCTCCGGGGCCAATCCTTTGCTCACCAAATCCACCCCGGGCCTGGCGCTCAACAAATGGGGCTACATCATCGCCGACCCCAAGACCGGCAAGACCATGAAGCCCCGGGTGTGGGCCGGCGGCGACATCGTCACCGGGGCAGCCACGGTCATTCTGGCCATGGGCGCCGGCCGCCTGGCCAGCAACTCCATCCATGACTTCCTGACCTACGGCTGGTAAGCCGGCCGGGTTGGGGCCATCGGGGCCGGGGGGCCATCCCCCGGCCTTTTTTATTCTCCGGGGAGGGTGGGGCAGATTTTTCTTGACAAGGGTATGCGTCTTATATTAAAAAGGCACAAAACGCACAGTTTAAAGAATTGCACAATATGCACTATCAGCCTCCCACTCCCTCCGGAGGCAGGAAAGGAGCGCCGGCATGTATGTGGTTCACCTCGTGGCCTTGGCCAAAGCCATCGGTGTCCACCGCAACACCATCCGCAACTGGGTGAAAAGCGGCCGCCTGTCCTGCCGGCCCGGGCCCGGCAAGGGCCTGGTCTTCACCCCCGAAGACTTCGCCCGCCTCTGCCAGGAGTTCCACCTGGACCCCGAGGCCCTGGCCCCCCGGGAGGTGGGCGCGGGGCGGGAGGCACCACCCCGCCTGGTCTCCAGGCAGGCTGTCCCAGAAACCCGGGAGGTTAACATGACAGGAAATGTGGTGGGTTCGGTCATGGTGGTGGGCGGCGGCATCGCCGGCATCCAGGCCGCCCTGGACCTGGCCGACTCCGGTTACTATGTTCACCTGGTGGAGGCCAAGGCCGGCATCGGCGGCAAGATGGCCCAACTGGACAAGACCTACCCGACCAACGACTGCGCCATGTGAATTCTGTCGCCCAAGTTGGTCGAGTGCGGTCGGCACTTGAACATTGAGTTGCACACGCTGTCTCAGGTGGCCGAGATCCAGGGCGGCCCCGGCAATTTCACCGTCACCCTCCAGAAAGCCCCCCGGTATGTGGACCCGGACAAGTGCATCGCCTGCGGGCTGTGCGCCGAAAAATGCCCCAAAAAGGTGGCCGACGACTACAACCTGGGGGTGGGCAAACGCAAGGCCATCTACATCTACTACAGCCAGACGGTTCCTCTAAAATACGCCATCGACCCCGACGCCTGCCTCTACTTTGTCAAGGGCAAGTGCAAGGCCTGCGAGAAGTTCTGCCCCACCGGCGCCATCAACTTTGACGACCCCGGCGAGACCGTCACCCTGAAGGTGGGGGCCCTGATTCTGGCCCCGGGCTACCGCCCCTTCGACCCCCGGGTGCTGGCCCCATACGGCTACGGCCACACCCCGGATGTGGTCACCGGCCTCGAGTACGAGCGCCTGCTCTCCGCCGGCGGCCCCTTCCAGGGGCATCTGGTGCGGCCCTCGGACCACCAGGAACCCCGGAAGGTGGCCTGGATCCAGTGCGTGGGCTCCCGCAGCCAGGACGGCCGGGGCAAACCCTACTGCTCCACCGTCTGCTGCATGTATGCGGTGAAGCAGGCCTTGGTCACCGCCGATCATGTGCCCGCAGCGGAGACCACCATCTTCTACATGGACTTGAGGGCTCATAACAAGGAGTTTGAGCGCTACTACGTCAACGCCCAGGCCAAGGGGGTGCGCTTCGTCAAAGCCCGGCCCCACACCATCCTTCCCGGCCCCAAAAACCGGGGGGTCAAGGTGGAATATATCGGGGAAGACGGGCGCATGCGCCTGGAGGACTTCGACCTGGCGGTACTCTCCGTGGGCCTGGAGGCGCCGGATGCCGCCCAGGACCTGGCCCGCACTGCCGCCCTGGACCTGAACCAGTTCCGCTTTGTGGACACCAGCGGCTTCAACCCGGTGGCCACCTCCCGGCCCGGCATCTATGTCTGCGGCGCCGCCGAATCCCCCAAATCCATCCCCCGCGCGGTGATGGACGCCTCCGCCGCCGCCGCCGAAGCGGCCCGGACCCTGGTCATGGCCCGGGGCACCCTCACCCGGGAGAAGACCTACCCGCCGGAGCGGGACGTGGCGGGGGAAGAACCCCGCATCGGGGTTTTCATCTGCTCCTGCGGCATCAATATCGCCGGGGTCATCGACGTCAAGGAGCTGGCCGACTACGCCCGCAGCCTGCCGCATGTGGCCTTCGTGGAGAACAACCTCTTCACCTGCTCCACCGACACCCAGGACCTCCTCGCCGCCAAGATCCGGGAGCTCAACCTCAACCGCATCGTCATCGCCGCCTGCACTCCCCGCACCCATGAGGCCCTGTTCCAGGACACCCTGAGGGAGGCGGGCCTCAACCCCTATCTGGTGGAGATGGCCAACATCCGCAACCAGGGCTCCTGGGTGCATCAGCACAATCCCGAGTACGCCACCCGCAAGGCCAAGGACCAGGTGCGCATGGCGGTGGCCAAGGCGGCCCTGGATTACCCTCTCGCCCGGGCCGCGGTGCCGGTGGTGCAGCAGGCCCTGGTGGTGGGCGGAGGCGTGGCGGGCATGACCGCCGCCCTGGAGCTGGCGGAACAGGGTTACACCGTCACCCTGCTCGAGAAAACCGACAAGCTGGGCGGCAACGCCTGGCACCTCAACCGCACCTGGAAGGGCGAGGAGGTGCGGCCCTTCCTCACCGCCCTCATCGCCCAGGTGGAAAACCATCCTAAAATTCAGATCCTCAAACAGGCGGAACTGAAGAGCGTCTCTGGTTCAGTGGGGAATTTCACCAGCGACATCGCCGTGGCCGGAGAGAGCCGCACCCTCTCCTACGGCGTGGCGGTCCTGGCCATCGGCGGCCAGGAATACAAGCCCGAGGAATACCTCTACGGCCAGCACCCCCGGGTGCTCACCGCCCTGGAGATGGACGCCCTGCTTCGGGAAAAACCGGCAGACCTCAAGGCCGCGGGCCCGGTGGCCTTCATCCAGTGCGTGGGCTCCCGGGAGCCGGGCCGCATGTACTGCAGCCGCACCTGCTGCACCCACTCGGTGGAAAACGCCATCCGCCTCAAGGAGCTGGACCCGGACAAACCCGTCTATATCCTCTACCGGGATCTGCGCACCTACGGCCTGAGAGAGACCCTCTACACCAAGGCCCGGGAGCTGGGGGTGATCTTCATCCAATACACCCTGGAAAACAAGCCAAAAGTCAGCGAGGCCGACGGCCGGCTGCAGGTGACGGTGACCGACCCCATCTTAGGCCTGCCGGTCAGGCTCTCCCCGGATTACCTGGTGCTGGCCAGCGGGATCAGGCCCAACGACACCCACGGCCTGGTGGAACTCTTCAAGCTGAGCGTCAACGAAGACGGCTTCCTCAACGAAGCCCACCCTAAACTCCGGCCGGTGGACTCCACCGTGGACGGGGTGTTTTTGGCCGGCCTCTGCCACCACCCCAAACCCCTGGAGGAAGCCGTCAGCCAGGCCAAGGCGGCGGTGACCCGGGCCGGCATCATCCTGGCCAAAAGCGCCATGGAACTGGACGCCATCAAAAGCGAAGTCACCAGCCATTGCGACGGGTGCGGCCTGTGCGTGGACGTCTGCCCGTATCTGGCCCTGAAACTGGAAGACTACCAAGGCGAAGACGGCCGCCGCCACCGCCGGGTGGTGAGCGACAAAGCCCTCTGCAAAGGCTGCGGCCTGTGCGAAGCCACCTGCCCCAAAGAGGGCATCACCGTCCACGGCTTCACCCTGCCCCAACTCGAAGCCCAAGTGGACGCCGTGTTGGAGGTGTTGTAGGTATTGCGGGGGGAGGGTCAGGGGCTTCGAAGCCCCTGCCTCCCCCCGCACCCCCCTCCCAACCCGCATACGGGATTGGGGGTGGGGGTGTGGGGGAGGGGGTAAGGGCTGGCAGCCCTTAGCCCCCTCCCCCACCCGGCCACGCAATTAAGGAGGCGATATGGAGACTTTTGAACCGGTGGTGTTGGGTTTTTTGTGCAATTGGTGTGCGTATGCGGGAGCGGATTTGGCGGGGGTGTCCCGTTTGCAGTATCCGCCCAATCTGCGGGTGATCCGGGTGAATTGTTCCGGCATGGTGCATCCGGAGCTGGTGGTAAAGGCGCTGAGTCGGGGAGTGGATGGGGTGTTGGTGATGGGGTGACATCTGGGTGATTGTCATTACCTGGATGGTAATCACAAAGCCCTGTCCCGTTTTGAAGCCACCCGGCTGGTGTTGGAGACTCTGAACATTGATCCGGAGCGCTATGCTTTGGAGTGGGTGTCCTCTGCCGAAGCCCCCCGGTTTGCCCAGGTGGTGACGCAGTTTGTGGAAAAGATCCGGGCGTTGGGGCCCAATCCGCTTAGGCCGCAGAGGGCGGAGCTGGCGGAAGCCGCCGGCTGACCCGGGGAGGAGGCGCCATGAAGACATTTTTTCACCTCATCCAGGAGGTGCAGAAGCCGGGGCTGTGCCACCATTGCGGCGGCTGCGTGACCTTCTGCACCGCCATCAACTACGGCGCCCTGGAGCTGGGGGAGGATGGCCGCCCCCGCTACAAGGACATCGAAAAGTGCATTGAGTGCGGCCTGTGCTATTCCATCTGCCCGGAGATTCATGAGCTGGACGAGGAGACCAAGCGCCTGGTGTCCTGGAGTGCGCCCATGGGCCGCATCCTCAGCACCCAGGTGGCCCGGGCCACAGACCCCACGGTGTTGGCCCGGGGCACGGACGGCGGGGTGGTCACCGCCCTGCTCTTGCATCTCTTTGATCTGGGCCGCATTGACGGCGCCATTGTCAGCCGCAAGGCGGGGGAATTCCGCCGCTGGCCCTGGCTGGCCGTCAGCCGGGAGGAGATCCTGGACGCGGCCGGGTTCCATTTCGACACCATTCACGGCATGACCCATTTCTCCAAGGTCTATGCCTCCTTGGAGACCAGCACTTTTTCCCCTTCCATCATGGAGTTGGGGGAGGTGGCCAAAAAGCGCTTGAATCGGGTGGCCTTCGTGGGCACGCCCTGCCAGATCAATGCCTTGCGGCGCATGGAGGTCCTGGGGATTGTGCCGGCGGGGTCCATCACGGTGCACCTGGGGCTCTTTTGCACCGGCAACTTCCATTTCGGCGAGGCCGAGCGCCGGCGTCTCATGGAGCTGGGGGACTTTCGCTGGGAAGAGGTGCGCAAGATCAACGTCAAGGAAACCCTCATGGTGCACCTGAAATCCGGGGAGTTGCGCACCATCCCTCTGGACAAGCTGGAGTTCATGAAGCGCTACGCCTGCCAGTACTGTGATGATTATGCCGCCGAATATGCGGACCTGTCCTTCGGCGGCATCGGGGCGCCGGAGGGCTGGACCACGGTAATTGTGCGTTCGCCGTTGGGACGGGCCATCCTGGCCGACGCCCGGGGGGTGGACGTGGAGGTGGGGAGCCAGCAGATGGCCCATCAGGCCCTCAACGTGGTCATGGAGTGGTCCGACAAAAAGAAAGAGCGGGCGGCCGAACGGCATGCCGAGTTGGAGCGCCGCGCCGTCAAGGTCAAGGGTTAAGGAGGGTCCCATGCCGGTCAAAGTTGCCTCAGAGTGGCTCAATTCCTGCTCCGGCTGCGAGGTGGCCATCCTTAATTTAGGCGAGACCCTCCTCACGGTGCTGCCGCACCTGGAGTTCGTCCACATCCCGGTGCTCATGGACCATAAATATTTCGGCCAGACGGGGGAGGGCGACGTCCACCACCTGGAGATTCCCAAGGCCACGGTGGGCATCATCTCCGGGGGCATCCGCAATCAGGAGCACCTGGAGGTGGCCCAGGCCATGCGCCAGGCCTGCGACGTCATCATTGCCTTGGGCACCTGCGCCACCCACGGCGGTATCCCAGCCCTCATGAACCTGTTTGACAATCCCGCCCTGATGGAGCGCTATTACCGCACCAGCGAGAGCACCGATCCCCATGACACGCCGGCGGATCCGGTCCTGCCCCCCATTCTGGACCGCACCTACGCCCTGGATGAAAAGATCAAGGTGGATATCTACCTGCAGGGCTGTCCGCCGCATCCGGACCTCATCGCCGAGGCCATCGTCGCCCTGCTGGAGGGGCGGGAACCCCGCCTGCCGGACAAGAGCGTGTGCGACACCTGCCCCACCATCCGGCTGGGGAAAGGCAAACTGCAAAAGCTGCACCGCTTCACTCACAACGCCCACTACGACCCGGGCAAGCCCATCAGTGAGATGCACTGCCTGCTGGAGCAGGGCTTCCAGTGCCTGGGGCCTGTCACCCGGGCGGGCTGCGCCGGCTTCAGCGGCGAGGCGCCACAGTGCATCCGGGCCCGGGTGCCCTGCCAGGGCTGCTACGGGCCGGTGCGCAAAGACGGCAACCAACTGCTGGACTACCTCAACGCCCTGGCCAGCAACCGCATTGACATCCGCTCCATCACCGATCGGGCCACGGTACTGGAATTTTCCGGCGCCCATGGCCTGCTGCAGCGGCGGCGGGCGGCGGGGAGGTGAGGCACGTGGGGAGGGGGCTAAGGGCCGGTGGGCCCTTACCCCCTCCCCACACCCTTCCCCCAATCCCTTAAGTATTTCTATAGGCGTCTGGAAGTCGAGGCCAAAGGCCTCGCCTTCCAGACGGCCATAAGCGGGTGGGGAGGGGGGTTCGGGGGGAGGGCAGGGGCTTTGAAGCCCCTGGCCCTCCCCCCGACAACAACCCATTAGGAGAAAACCATGGCACA